>CAYGPA010000472.1:0-4429 GCA_964351535.1 uncultured Planctomycetaceae bacterium | reverse complement strand
GGGAGCCTCGAAGCGAGCCATCGGCCGAATCCCGCGGCGATCTCCAGGGATCTCGGGACCGGTCGCGAGTCCAGGGCTCGGGCGACCTCGGGTCAGCGGGAGGAGCGACCTCTCAGGATATCGGGGATGGGGCCCTCGACCTCGAGGATCCAGGCCGCCAGGACCTCGTAGCCGCGCTCGTTCAGGTGCAGGTCGTCGGCGGAGTGAGCCTCGCTCAGCCGGCCCTCCGCCGTGATCACGGGCGGTCGTCCCGTGTCCAGGAATTCGGCCCCCCGCTCGGCCGCGAGGGTCGCGAGGGCCCGGTTCGTGGCCTGCAAGCGCTCGACGAAGGCCGGCTCCGCGTCGCGCTCCGACAGCAGGCCGAGGACCAGGATCGGGACGTTCGCGTGCCGTCGCCCGAGCGCGTCGAGCACGCGACCCACGCGCGCGGCCACCTCGTGGGGCGGCGCCCCCTCGGCGCGGAAGTCGATGCTCGCCGCGTAGACGACGAAGCCCGCGGGCCGCGCGTCGGGCAGGCTCTCGTCCAGCCGCGCCAGGAGCTCGGCGGACGACTCGTTGCCGATGCCGCGATTCACGCAGCGCGCGTCGGGGAAGCGCGCCTCGAGCGGGAAGCGCTCGACCGTGGACGAACCGACGAACACGATCGCTCCGGGCTCGACGGAGGGGTTCTCGCGCCGGAAGAGCGCCATGCGCGCCGCGCTGCGCTCGCCCTGCTCGCGGGCGGCGCGTTCCGCATGGGGCTCCACCCAGCCGCGCAGCGTCCAGCCGCCGGGCAGCACGTCGACCCACATCAGGCCCAGGACGACGGCGGCTCCGACGAGCGCGACCGCCACGACGCTCCACGGGAGACTCGCGAGCCGGGACATGCCGCGGATCGTAGCGTTCCTTTCCGCTCGCGCCCCAGTCCGTTCCGTTCGGAGCCGACCCGGGCGCGCCCTTTCCCACCGCGCACTCGAGGAGCTCCGTGCGAGCGCGTTCCCGACCCGCTACGGCGCGGTCATCTCGAGATCGACCGAGCGGGTCGCACGCCCAGGTTCACCGTCGCCGAGGCCGGCGGCCCGTCGAAGCGCGCTGAGGATCGCGCGTTGCGCGAGGTTCCGCTGAAGCCGCCGCCGCGCTCGACGTGAGATCGGGCCCCCTCGTAGGGCGCGACGGGGTCGCGCCGCGGGCTGTCGAAGTAGAAGTAGCCGTCGTAGCCATCGAGGCACCACTCCCACAGGTTGCCGTGGACGTCGTGCAGCCCGAACGCATTGGGCATGTAGCTGCCGACCGGGGCGTGGACCATGTGGCCGTCGTCCAGCCACTCCTCGATGAACTGGTAGCCGGCCCCGGCCAGGTTCGCGTACCTGTCCACCAGGTTGACGGCGCCCTGCAGCGAGTCCTTGGTCGCGCCGGTCCACCACGGAGTCTCCGTGCCCGCGCGGCAGCCGTACTCCCATCTCGCCTCGCTCGGGAGTTCGAGTCCGACGCGGGGCAGCCACGTCATGCAGTCGATCCAGCTGACCTGTTCGACCGGGTGGAGGAGGTCGGGATCGGACCCGGTGGCTCCCCAGTCGGCCTCCCACGCCCCCTGCGGACCGAGGCTGCTCGGATTGTCCCCGGTCAGCCGCAACCACTGCGCCTGCGTCATCTCGTACTTCGAGAGGAAGAAGGCCGACAGCTCGACCTCGTGGACGGGCAGCTCGAACAGGTTCGCATTCGAGTCGTAGTTGAGTCCGCTGGGCACGTCGGTCTGCGATCCCATCCAGAACGTCCCCGCGGGCAGGAGTACGAGCACCACGCCCATGTTCTCCGCGCGCACGATCTCGCCGAGCTCGTCGCGCAGGGGCTCGTCGCCGGTGGCCACGTGCCAGAACTCCCAGAGCCCCGAGTACGGGTCTCGTCCGATCGGGACGAGGCCCATCTGCGGGCGCAGGTCCAGCCCGGGATGGGTCTCGGCGATCTCGGGTAGCGCCTCGCGCCAGCGACTCTCGAAGTCGCCCCCCGGAGCGAAGGCCGTCGCGAGGCGCTCGGCGAACGCGAGTCGGCGCGGGATGCTCCAGCCGTGTTGCGGGGAGACGCCGTCCGCCGTCAGCAGGCCCGCAGTCGGGTCGGTGAGTCTCTCGAGACCGCCGATCAGCCTCGTCAGCTGGTTTCGCGACCAGCGCACCTCGATGTCCGCGGGGCGCTCGCTCGCGGCGGTCCCGCGGGGGGAGGAGGCCTCGACGGCCACGGGCTCGTCCGCGGCCGGGGGTGCGCCCAGTTCCGCGAGCTGCTCTCGGTGTCGCGGCAGCTCGGCGAGGAGCTCGCTCGCGCGCGCGGTCCATTCCCGGTAGCGCCGGATGTTCTGCGGATGCGGCGGCCAGAGCTCGCGCGCCTCTCCGAGCAGGTCTTCGAAGCTCTGCATGGCCGACAGCCGCAGCACGTCCTCCGCGCGCGCCGTGGCGAGGCGCGCCTGCTCCGTCGCGACGCGTTCCTGGTGCTCGGCCTCCTCGCGCTGTTCCTGGGCCAGGGCGTAGTTCGAGATCGCCTCCGCGCGCAGGTAGAGGGAGGCGGCGAGGCCCGCGATCATCAGCACGAAGGCAGCGGCCAGGGAAGCCGCCAGCGGCTTGTTGCGCTGCACCCACTTGCGGGCCTCGGCCCAGGCGCCGGTCTCGTACGCGCGCACGACGCGGCCCTCGACGTAGGCGGACAGATCGTCCGCCAGCGCCAGCATGTCGGGGTAGCGATCCTTCGTCTCGCGCGACATGGCGCGCTCGCAGATCGCCACGAGCTCGGCGGGGGCGTCGGGCGCGAGCTCGTGCAGCGGGCGCGGCGGACCCTCCTGCACGCGATTCCAGACGGCGTAGGTGTTGAAGCGCGCGCCCTTCGGAACGTAGGGCATGTGTCCCGCGAGCAGGTGGTAGAGCATCGCGCCGAGGCCGTAGACGTCGGACGAGGGGCCCATGTCGGAGACGCGGCCCGTGGCCTGCTCGGGAGGCATGTAGGCCGGAGTGCCGACCACGTCGCCGTCCATCGTGTAGAGCGGCGAGTCCGGCGCCTCTCCGGCGTGATCGCTGCGCTCCGAGTGGACGTCCATGGAGTCCAGCGAACTCGGCGGATGCACGCGGAGGTCGCGCTCGTCCTCGCGGCCGAGCACCTTCGCGAGCCCCCAGTCCATCACGTAGACCTCGCCGAAGCGTCCGACCATGATGTTGTCGGGCTTCAGGTCGCGGTGGATCACGCCCTTCGCGTGCGCGTAGGACATGGCCTCGCACACCTTCAGCAGCAAGCCCAGCACGCGCGTCTGGGACCAGCCGCCCTCGCCCGCGTCCAGCTCGTCGAAGACCTTGCGCAGCGTGCGGCCCTTGACGAGCTTCATCGTGAAGTAGACGCGGCCCTCCGGATCGAGGCCGAGCTCGTGCACGGGGACGATGCCGGGGTGGTCCAGCTGGCTCGTGACCTGGGCTTCCTCGAGGAAACGCGAGAGCTTGCGCGGTTCCTCCGGCGGCGGAGTCGGCCCCTCGGCCGCCCTGGCCCCGCGGTGCAGCACCTTCATCGCGAGGCGTCGGCGCAGGTCCTCGTCCCACACGCGCAGGATCGCGCCCATGCCGCCGCGCGCGATCTCGCCCTGCAGGCGGTAGCGCATCGACGCGGGACCCCGGTCGGAGAGCCGCTCGAGAACCTCCGACGAGAGGCCGCCGCCCTGCGAAACCGCGTCGTCGTCGAGGTCGACCTGCGGATCCACTCCGTCGCCGTAGCGTGCCTTCAGGCGTTCGGCGAACGAGCGACTGGTCTCCGCACCCGTGGAGACCATCTCCTGCAGCGACGCCAGCTCCGCGGAGCCGAGCGAGAACTCGGCGTCCTTCCGGGCCAGCGCGCGCAGCAACTCGTCGAATCGCCGCCGGATGGATTCCTCCCCGGATCGGCCTCCGCCCTGCTCCGTCTGACTCACGTTCTTGCGCCTCCTCCGGCGACCTCGAACCACCCTCCGAGCTCCGCGGCCCCCGCGACGGGAGCTCCCCCTGATCGGAGTCCGGGCCGGCCTGTCCGGCAACGTCAGAATAGCCGCTCGCGTCCAGCCCGAGCGGGAGCGGGGGTGCGGGCACCGCCGCGGCCCCGACCGCTCCGCGGGAGACCCTGTTACGAGCAGGGGACGCCGACTCCGGCACGCCGCCGGCTGCGGGGGCTCCGCCGCGAGTTGCCCGAAGCCCACAAGCTCCTGTGCACCATGGGTTTGAGGCAGGAGAGGCGACTCCGTGCGGGCGCTCGGCGCCGTTCGGTTCGACGCTTGCACCCCTTGCAGCGTCCCGATCCCTCGCCCTGAACGGAGCGAACCATGAAACACCTGCTCGAAACGACCCTGACCCTCGTCCTCGCGGCCGGCCCGACCCTCGCCTTCCAGGCACCCGCGCAGGAGTGCGGCGAGGACCTCGACTTCCAGGCGCGCGCGCGCACCCACTACGGCAAC
>CAYGPA010000471.1:0-4446 GCA_964351535.1 uncultured Planctomycetaceae bacterium | reverse complement strand
GCGACGACCTGGCCGTCCCTGCCGACGAGGTACTTGCAGAAGTTCCAGCCGGGGACCTCTCCGGTCAGTTCCTGGAGGAATGCGTAGACCGGCGACTGGCCGGCGCCGCCCTTGACCCCGCACTTCTCGAACATCGGGAACGCGACGCCGAAGCGCTCGGTGCAGAACTGCCGGATCTCCTCGGCGCTGCCCGGCTCCTGGCCTCCGAACTCGTTGCTCGGGAAGGCCAGAACCGCGAAGCCCTGGTCCTTCAGCTCGTCGTGCAGGTCCTGCAGGCCCGCGTACTGGCGCGTGTAGCCGCACTGGCTCGCCACGTTGACGACGAGCGTGACCTTGCCCGCGTAGGCCGAGAGGTCGGCGGCCTCGCCCTCCAGGGTGCTGACTTGCATGCCGTACAGCCCGGCGGCGCTCGCGGCCTCCGGGGCGATCGCCTCGACGGCCGGGGCCTCGGCGTTCGCCGCGGGGGTCGATGCCGAGCCGGCGGCCGGCGTGTCGCTCGTTCCGCGCTCGGCGCTGCAGGAGGCGGTCAGGATCAGGATTCCGGCGAGGAGGAGGGGGCGCATGGGCATTTCCGGGTTGGAGGAAGCGGTGACACAGGGGGCTTCGCCGAGCGCGCGGGCCTGGATGCGCCCGACTCTCCGGGTCCGTGCAAGCCGCCCGACGTCGTCGCCGGAGCGGACCCCTGCATCCTGCGGCGCGGCGCCGGGCTCGCCCGCGCTCGCAGCGGAACCTCGGCGAGTGGTGGATCCGGGCCGGCGCGATCTCTATGAAGGCCCCGGGACATCCGAGACCCGATGACGCGCGCAGCGAACGACCCCGCCCCCGGACCCGTGGTCCTCGTGGGCTTCAGCCGCGACGTGCTCGGGGCCCTCGAAGTCGTCGGGCACCGAGCCCTGGTCGTGATCGCGAAGGGCCAGCGCAGGCCGGAGCACGAGGCGATCGAGGCGGTCTGCGAGGTCGACCTGCACGGCCCCCTCGCGGCGGTCGAGCGCGCCGTTCGCGAGCGGCTGGCCGAGCGCACTCCCGCCACGGTGGTCGCGCTGGCGGAGCGCACCGTCCTCGTGGCCGCGCACCTGCGCGCGGCATTCGGCTTGCCGGGCAACTCTCCGAAGACGGCGCTCTCCTGCGCGGACAAGGTCGTCATGAAGCGCGCCATGGAGGCGGCCGGCGTCCCGGTCGCCCCGTGGCGCGAGGTGCGCGCGGACACGACGGCCCGTGAGCTGATCGAGGCGCTCGGACTGCCCGTCCTGATCAAGCCGCGACGCGACTCGGGCGGACGCGCCCAGCGCAAGCTCGACACGGTGGAGGCGACCGAGGCGGCGCTCGCGGTGCTGGCGCGCGAGGCGCCGCGCGGGTACGGCTGGCTCGCGGAGGGCTGGATCGTCGGTCGGGAGATGAGCGTCGAGGCCTTCGTTCGCGGCGGCGCCGTCGTGTTCGCCAATCCGACCGAGTACTACGTTCCGCGACACGCCAACATCGTGCCCGCCGAGCTCGAGGCGGACGTCTGGCGCGAGGTCCGCGCCTTCACCGAGCGCGCGATCGCGGCCGCGGAAGTCGAGCGCGGAATCGTCCACCTCGAGCTCTTCCGGACGACGCGCGGCCTCGTCTTCGGCGAGCTGGCCTCGCGCCCGCCCGGCGGCCGCCTGATGAAGCTGCTCGGCCGCGCCTGGGGCTTCGACCCCTGGGAAATGCTGCTGCGCCACCAGCTCGGCGAGGCGCCGGAGTTCCCCGCGAGCGCGCGCCGCACGGCCGGCGTCTGGATCCTGCACCCGGGAGCGGGAACCCTGAAGGCCGTGCACGGCCTCGAACGAGCGCGCGCCCTGCCGCACGTTCGCCGCGTCGCGCTCAAGGTCCGCCCCGGCGACACCATCGCCGAACGCATCGGCTCGGGACAGGACGTCGGCGCCGTCTACGCCGAGGGCCCGACGCGCGACGCCGTGGCGGACGCGCTGTCGACGGCGCACGCAACCCTGCGGTTCGAGCTGGCCTGATCCGCGCGTGGACGGGTTCGTCCGCAGGAACCGAGCGGGCGCCGGTCCCCGGCCTACTCCAGGCCCAGCTGCCGAGCGACGCGTGCGCGCAGCACCTGACGGATCCGATCGTCCTCCCGCGGGTGAGTCGCCATCCACGTGATCGCGCGCGCGTACAGGTCCCGCGCCGCCTCCGCGTCTCCGCGCGCCTCGTGCGCCATGGCGCGGGTCAGCCAGCACTCGGGATCGTCCCTGTCGTCGAGCTCGTCCTGGCGCATCAGGGCGGCGACGGCGCCCTCCGCGTCGCCGAGGAGGTAGCTCGCCAGACCCAGGGCGCGCCACAGGTCGGGCATCTCGGGATCGAGCTCCAGCCCTTCGCGCGCCACCTCGACCGCGTGCTCGAGCAGCAGCGCCTTGCCGGCGGGAGGCGCCTCCACGGTGAGCCAGTCCGCACCGAGCGGGTCGACGAGGAAGACCATCATCCTGGCGAACCGCTTGTTGGCTTCCGCGTAGCCGCTGAACTCGAAGTCGAAGTGCTCCCGCGCCTCGAGCAGCGGCGCCTCGTCGCCGGTGCGGGCCGTGACGATGAGGTGCGGGAAGAACATGGCGGTCCGGATGAAGTAGTTGAAGCTCGCCTGCGTCTCGAGCGCCTCTCGCGCCAGCTCCAGCGCGCGTTCGTTCTGGCCGCGCTGGGCCGCGAGGCGGGCGAGGCCGGCGAGCGACCAGCCGTGGATCCAGGTGGGGTCCTCCACACCCACGCAGCGCTCGAAGTGCGCGCCAGCCTCGTCGAGGCGACCGAGGCTGCCCAGGACCTGGGCCTTGCGGAACCAGAACTGCGGAACCTCCGGGTCCAGCTCGATGGCCAGGTCGTACTGCTCGACCGCTTGCTCCCAGTCCCCCTGCTTCTGCAGGACGCGCGCGAGGTAGAAGCGCGCGAAGGCCGCCTCCGGTTCGACGGCGAGGGCCGCGCGGAAGTGCCGCGCCGCCTCGCGCAGCTCCTCCGGCACGCCGGGCTCGTCCGGCCCGGGAGTCTGCTCGCTGGCGAGCAGGAAGTGCAGCTGGAAGTCGTCGGGGTGCTGCTCGATACCGGCGCGGAAGACGGAAAGCGCCAGCTCGCGGTCCTCGAGACGGATCAGCGACGTCGCGAGCAGCGCGAACGTGCTGGCGGGCTGCCCCTCGAAGCCGGCGTTCGCCAGGTAGCGCAGCTCGTCGAGGTCGCGCACGGCCATCGCCTCGCGCAGGTGCGCGCGTTCGGGGTCGGGGTCGACGGCGTGCGCAAGCTCCAGGAGGCGCAGGGCTCCGTCCGTGTTCCCTTCGACACGTCGGGCCTCCCCCCACGCATCCAGGGCCAGCGCGACCTCCGAGCCGAGGCCGCGTCGCGTGAGCTGCTCGGCCGCGGTCGCGAGCTCGCCCGCGTCGAGGTCGATGCCGTGGGCCAGGAAGGTGTCGCGGAAGCGCTCGTCCCGCTCCGCCTCGCCCTCCTGCTCGTTGGGCTGCGCGACCTCGCGCAGCTCGGCGAGGAGCCGCTGCGTGTCGCGCTGGAACTCCTCGCGGCGCCGGGCCGCGGCCAGCTCGCCTTTCAGCTCTTCGAGCCTGGCGTCGACCGCCGCGAGCAGGTCGCCGCTGGCGCCGCCGCCGACGGCCAGGGCGCGCGCCCGCTCCGCGGCGACGAGGGCCTCGCCCCACTGCCCGGCTCCCTCGAGCACGGCCGCGTCCTTGAGCGCCTCGTTGACCTCCGCGCTCAGCGCCTGGTTGCGGTCGGCGGCGGCCTGCAGGCGCTCGGCCTCGACGCGCTCGCGCGTGGCGCGTTCGTTCTGCACCCAGAGCCAGCCGCCGCTGCCCAGCAGCACGATCGCCACGACCGCCGCGCCGAGCGCGAGCGTCAAGCGGCGCGCCTTGCGCTCCTCCTGCGCGCGCACGCTGGCCTCGGCCGCCTCGACCTCGGCGCGGTGCGCGCGCTCCTCGTTCGAGAGGACGTACTCGCGCATGCGCTCGGCCAGGACGCCCGCGTCGGCGGGCCGCGCCGCGGGAGCGGCCGTCAGGCACTGCCGGGTCGCCTTGACCAGCACCGGGTCGGCGCCGCACGCGGCCAGGCGTTCGTACGCGTCGTCCAGCTCGGCCTGCGCGGCCGCCATCAGGACCTCCTCCGGCTCGCCCACGTACGGCGGGGAGCCGGTCAGGATCTCGCACAGGATGGCGCCCAGCGCGAACACGTCCGAGCGTTCGTCGAGCCGCAGCACCTGCCCGCTGGCCTGCTCGGGAGGCATGTACGCCGGCGTCCCCAGCACCGAGCCGACCAGCGACTGGGAGCCGACGGTGGAGCCCTCGCTGCGCACGGTTTCCAGGATCGTGCGCGTCGCGTGCGCGTCGCGCGAGAGCTTCTCGTCGGCCGTGCCGCCGCGCACGAGCACCTTGGCGAGCCCCCAGTCGACGACCTGCACCTCCCCGAAGGCCCCCACCATGATGTTGGCGGGCT
>CAYGPA010000470.1:0-4447 GCA_964351535.1 uncultured Planctomycetaceae bacterium | reverse complement strand
CAGATCACTCGTCAGGGGCGCGGGTTCCTGTTGCCCGACGATCCGGGGCTCGGCGAGATCGCGATTCGGTCGGCCGACACCGGCGTCGCCATGCACGACGATCGGGTCCTGGTCCGGCGTGACGTTCGCGCGGTCGGGATGCGCTCGACGGAGGGGCCCGCGGAGACCGGGGTGGTCGTGCGGGTGCTCGAGCGCAGGCGCACGCAGATCGTCGGAACGCTGAAGCGTGGGCGGTCGTTCCTGCGGGTGGTCCCGGACGATCCGCGCATGGTGCACGACATCCTCGTGCCGCCGGCGCGCGACGTGGGCAGGGCCGCGCACGACGGGGACAAGGTCGTCGTCGAGCTCGGCCCGTGGGATTCTCCGCACGCGAGCCCCCAGGGCACGATCACGGAGGTCCTCGGTCCGCCGACGGCCGAAGGCGTCGACATGCTCAGCGTGTTGCGCCAGTACGACCTGCCGCTGAAGTTCCCGCGCAAGGTCCTGCAGGAAGTGCGGCAGTTCGGCGGCAAGGTCCCGCGGCGCGACCTCGAGGAGCGCAGGGATTGTCGCAGGGCGCCGGTGGTCACGATCGACCCGGCGGATGCGAAGGACTTCGACGACGCCTTCTCTCTGGAGGCCTTGGACCACAGGCGCTGGAGACTCTGCGTTCACATCGCGGACGTCTCGCATTACGTGAAGCCCGGCACGGCTCTCGACGACGAGGCGCGCAAGCGCGGGAACTCGACCTATCTGGTCGACCGTGTCATTCCGATGCTGCCGGAGGCGCTCAGCAACGAGCTCTGCTCGCTGAAGCCCGGGGTCGAGCGTCTCACGAAGTGCGTCGAGTTCCTCCTCGAGGGCGATGGCAGGGTGAAGCGTACGCGCACCTACTCCGCGGTGATCGACTCGCAGCGACGCTACAGCTACGAGGAGGCCCTGGAGGTCCTGCGCGGCTCGGCCGAGGACGAACTCGACCGCATGCTGCAGGACGCCGGGCGCCTGGCGCAGAAGATCCGCAAGCGCCGGTTCAGGGCCGGTTCCCTGGAGCTCGACTTTCCGGAGTCGAAGATCCGACTCGATGACCGCGGCCGCATCGCCCGCATCGACGTCCTCGAGAACGACGAGTCCCACCAGCTCATCGAGGAGTTCATGCTCCTCGCCAACGAGGCGGTGGCCGGTCGGCTGATGAAGCAGAAGCGGCCCACCCTCTATCGGGTCCACGAACCGCCGAGCCCCGATCGTCTGCGCGCGTACCGCGAGGAGGTTCTCAGCCGCAACGTCGCGTGCGGCAATCTCGAGAAGCCCGGCGAGGTGCAGAAGATGCTGCGCCGGCTCGAGGGGCTCGCCATCGGCCCGGCCCTCAAGATCGGCCTGCTCCGGTCCCTGATGCGGGCGCGCTATTCCGTCGAGGCCCTTGGGCACTACGGCCTCGCCAAGGAGAAGTACACGCACTTCACCTCGCCCATCCGCCGCTACGCCGACCTCGTCGTACACCGCACGCTGTTCGAGGACCTGGACGAGAGCCCGGTCTCGATGAAGGAGGTGGCCGATCACGTCTCCGCCACCGAGCGCAACTCCAGCGACGCCGAACGCGACAGCAAGACCGTCAAGCTGCAGGCCTACCTGCTCGCCCAGCTGAAGTCCGGAAGGCCGGAGCGCTACTCGGCCCTCGTGACCGACGTCCGGAACTTCGGGTTCTTCGTCGACGTGTCCGATCTCGGGCTGAGCGGGCTGGTTCCCCTGTCGAGCCTCGACGACGACTTCTACGAGTTCGACGCGGCCAAGGTGCACGTGCGCGGGCGCCGCAACCGCCGCGTCATCAAGCTCGGGGACCGCGTCGAGGTCGAGATCGCCAAGGTGGACACCGAGATGAAGCGGATGGACTTCCGCCTCGCGGACATGCCGAGAGCGAAGCCTGGCAAGGCCGCCAAGCGCCGCCGAGGGGGCGGCAAGCGAACAGGGCGCAAGGCCGCGGAGCGAGCGCCGGATGAGCGCCCGAAGGAATCCAGGCGAGCCCCGAAGCGCAAGGCGGAGAAGCCCGCGGACCCGGCCGGTCCCCGCAAGAAGAAGCCGAGGAGACGGCGCAAGCCGGCGGCGAACAGGAAGAAGAGCTCCTGACCGGACCTCCGAGCTTCGGGCGGATCCAGCACAGGGAGATGGATCCCTACGGGGCTTCCTTCTCCCGGCCCGACTCTCCGACGTGGATGCGCGCGTCGAGGATGCGGCAGCCCTGGCCGGGCGGCATCGCGACCATCGGGTTGATGTCGAGGTCGTCGATCTCGGGGACCTCGTCCACCAGCTGGGAGATCCGCAGCAGGACGTCGCGGATCGCGGGCTCGTCCGCCGGCGGGTGGCCGCGGTAGCCCTCGAGGAGTTTGCGGCCGCGGATGGCGGTCAGCATCTCGGCGGCGTCCTTGTCCGTGATGGGGGCCACGCGGAAGACCACGTCGCCGAGGACCTCGACGTGGATGCCGCCGAGGCCGAAGGCCACGAGGGAGCCGAAGAGGGGGTCCTCGGTGGCGCCGACGATCACCTCGACGCCGCCGGTCACCATGGGCTGCACGATCGCGCCTTCGAAGGTCTCGCCGCGGCCGGCTTCCTCGAGGCGGTTGCGCATGCCTTCGAACGCGTTGCGCACGGCGGCGGCGTCCTGCAGGTCGAGCTGCACGCCGCCCACGTCGGTCTTGTGCACGACGTCTCGTGCGACGAGCTTCAGCACGACGGGGTAGCCGACGGCCTCGGCGGCGGCCACGGCCTCGTCGGCGGTCGCGGCGCTCGACTCGGGGACCAGCGGCAGGCCGCAGAGTTCCAGGACCTCGCGCACCTCGTCGGGCTGCAGCCAGGTCGGGCCGCGGTCGGCCAGGATGCGGCGGCAGAGTGGGCGCGCCTGGGACGCCTTGCAGTTCGCGAGCTCGGGGATCCGGCCCTCCGGCGCGGCGCGCCACGTGGCGTACTGCAGCGCGCGGCCCAGCACGCGGGCGGCGTCCTCGGGGAACGTGTAGGACGGGATGCCGGTGCGCAGGCCGCGCGACTGGCCGCGGCCGCCCTCGCCCATCATGCAGGTGATGATCGGCACGCTGCTCCCGACGCGGTCGAGGGCCGCGAGCACCGCGTCCTCGGTCGGGCCGACCTGGGCGGCGTCGAGCGGGGCGTAGATCACGATCAGCGCGTCGATTTCTTCCGCGCGCAGCAGGACCTCGGCCGCGCGGCCGTACTCCTCCGGTCCGGCGCCGGCGATCATGTCGACGGGGTTGCGCGTGCTGGCTTCCTCGGGCAGGAAGGCGGCGAGCGCGTCGCGCACCTCGGGCGACAGCTCGGCGATCGTCAGGCCCTGGCCCTCGCAGGCGTCCGCGCACAGGATCGCGGGGCCGCCCGCGTTCGTTAGGATCGCCGTCCGCGGGCCGCGCGGCAGGGGCTGGCTGCTCAGGAACAGCGCGAGGTCGAACATCTCCTCGAGCGTCTCGGCCCGCATCACGCCCGTCTGGCGGAACAGGGCGTCGACGGCCACGTCGCTCTCGGCCAGCGCGGCCGTGTGGCTGCCCGCGGCGCGCTTGCCGGCGCCGGTGCGGCCGCTCTTGACGGCGACGATGGGCTTCTTGCGGGCGACGCGCCGCGCGATGCGCGCGAAGCGGCGCGGGTTGCCGAAGGACTCGACGTACAAGAGGATCACGTCGGTGTGCTCGTCCTCCTCCCAGTACTGGAGCAGGTCGTTGCCGGACACGTCGGCCTTGTTGCCGACGCTGACGAAGGTCGACAGGCCGATGCCCAGCTGGTCGGCCGTCGCCAAAATGGCCAGACCCAGGGCGCCGCTCTGCGACGACATCCCGACGTTGCCCGCGGGCGGGAACACCGGCGCGAAGGTCGCCGCCAGGCGCACGCCCTTGTTCGTGTTCAGGAGGCCCATGCAGTTGGGGCCGACCATGCGCATGCCGTGCGCGCGCACCCGCGCGAGCAGCTCGTCCTGGCGCGCGCGGTTCTCCGGGCCGGTCTCGGCGAAGCCGGCCGTGATCACGACCAGCGCGCGCACGCCGGCGGCCGCGCAGTCCTCGACCACCGCGGCGACGTGCTGCTTCGGCACCAGCACGACCGCGAGGTCGACCGGGCCGGGGAGCTCCTTCACGGACGGGTAGGCGGGGATCGCCGCGATCGAATCGGCGTGCGGGTTGACGGCGTAGACCGGCCCCTGGAAGCGGTTCAACACGAGCGCGTGCAGCGTGCGGAAGCCCAGGCTCTGCTCGTCGCGCGAGGCGCCGACCACGCAGACCGCGCGCGGATGGAAGAACGGCCGCAGCGAGGCGACCGTCGCCAGGCGGTCGCGCAGCTCCGAACGGCGGCGCGACTCCGCATCCGGAAGCACGGAGAGGTCCACGACGACGCCGTCCTCGCCCTGGTGCTCGCCCAGCGAGAAGCCGGAGCGGCGCAGCACGTCGAGCAGCGCCTCGCTGCCCTCGCCGCCGCGCGCCGT
>CAYGPA010000469.1:0-4452 GCA_964351535.1 uncultured Planctomycetaceae bacterium | reverse complement strand
GGCGTCGTAGGGGCAGCCCTGCATGCACGCCTTGCAGCCGATGCACGCGCCCTGGTCCAGGTCGACGATCCCGTCGGGACGCTTGTCCAGCGCGCGCACGGGACAGATCGTCATGCACGGCGCATCGGTGCACTGGTTGCAGCGCAGCACCGTGAACGAGCGCCGCACCTGCGGGAAGCTGCCCTGCTCGGTGTACTTGACCCACGTGCGGAACTTGCCGACGGGCACGTGGTTCTCGGACTTGCACGCCACCGTGCAGGCGTGGCAGCCGATGCACCGGGACTGATCGAGGACGAAACCTAGCTGCAAGGGGGGAGCTCCGGGAGGGCGAGGCAGAGCCTACCCTCTCCATCCATCCCGGACGACGGTCGTCGCCAGGAAGCCGGCCTCGAAGATCTCGACAGCAAGAGTTCGGGACGCTCCTCAGAATCCCCAGGTCAGCGTCGCGCCCCCCAGCAGGATGGCGCCCTGCCCCACGCTCTCGCCCGACGTGTGCGCGTTGATCTCCACGCCGAGGGCCAGGCCCAGATCGAGCCGCAGACCGTCCCCGAGGCGGAAGCCGTACCCGCCCTCGACGGTCGGCTGGACCACGAGCACGTCCGAGGATCCCGAACGCGGCGGCGCGTCCTCGCGCCAGTCGATGCGCAGCGCCCAGACGTCCAGTCGCCCGCCGACCATCCATCCGTCGAGGTCGTCGCCGAAGTAGTGGCGATACCCGACGCCGCCGCCCAGTCCGCCGCCGCGCTCGTCGTCGTGCTCGCCGAAGTCGCCGCGCTCCGTGATGTTGTAGGCGAGGCGCGCGGTGATCACGCCGTGGTCGGAGACGGGGAACTGTGCGTGCAGACCGGGAATCCCGCCCGCGGGGTAGAGCTGGGCCTCGACGCCCCACCAGCTGCGCTCCGCGGCGCGCGGCCGCGCGGCCTGGCGGCTTCTCGGCGCCAGCGGGGTCGCGGCGGAGAGCTCCAGGTACGGGGAAAAAAGCTCGGCAGACTCCGGCGCGGGTGCGTCGAAGCCCGCGGCGAGCACGAGCAGGATGCAGGTCAGGGAGGGAATCATGGGCGCGGACGCGATCAGTACCCCAGCTGGCGCAGCAGCTGCGGCGGCAGCGCGTGGGCCGGGTCCAGCCGGGCCGCGGCGCGGAAGTGTTCGGCGGCCCGACGACGATCGGCCTGGGCCGCGGCGGTGTCGCCGCTCCGGGCCGCGACGTCCATGCGGCTGGCGTAGCAGAGTCCGAGGTTCACGTTCGCGCTGACCGCCTGGCCCGGCGTGGGATTCCCGCGCAGCACGGCCTCGAGGTGCGGCTGCGCCTGTTCGAGCTGCCCGCGGCGTGCCAGGTCGGCGCCGAGGTTGTTGTGCGCCTCGAGGAAGTCGGGGTCGAGCTCCAGCGCGCGACGGTAGTGCACGAGGGCCTCGTCGAAGCGGTTCGCCTGCGACAGGACGCGCGCCAGGTTGTTGTGGGCCTGCACGTACGCGGGGTCGATCCGGAGCGCCTCGCGGTAGCGCTCGACGGCCTCGTCGACGCGCCGGGTCTCGAAGAGGACGAGGCCCATGTTGTTCAGCACCGTCGCCGCCCGCGGACCGACCGCGAGCGCCTGCTCGTAGTGCTCGAGCGCCTCGCGCGCGCGCCCGCGCTCCCGCAGCCAGTCGGCGAGCAGGACGTGCGCGTTCCAGTTGCCCTCGGTGACCGCGAGGGCGTGGCGCGCGAGCGCCTCGCTGTCGCGCCACGTCGCCGCCTGGCGACGGGTCGCGCCCGCGCAGGCGACCAGCGCCGCGACGCCCGCTAGCACGAGCACGGGCCGCAGGCGCGCCCGCGCCCGGCCGAGTTCGACCAGACCGTAGGACAGGGCCAGGAACACGCCGACGAGCGGCACGTAGGTGTAGCGGTCCGCCCGCGCCTGCACGCCGACCTGGACCAGGCCGACCACGGGCACGAGCGTGCCCAGGAACCAGAGCCAGCCGACGAGCAGGTACGGCCGCCCGCGCCGCAGGCGCCAGGCGGCGGCGGTGAGGGCGAGGAGCAGCAGCGCCGACGCGAGCAGCGTGGGCCAGCCCCAGCCGGGGCCGCCCCCCAGGCTCGGGTGCGGGTAGAACATCGCCAGACCGCTCGGGGCGACGGTCTTCAAGAGGTAGGTCGCGCACGCGACGACCGCGTTGGCGACGCGCGCCGGCAGCGCGACCTGGAGGCCCGGACCCATCGCCCCGCCGGCCTCCTGCACCAGGAACGTGACCGTCGAGGAAGCCGCCGCGAGCGCGAGGAGCGGCACCTTCTCGAGCACGAGCCGCGCCCAGCCGACCGGCTCGCGGACCGCGCCGGCGACCTGCTGGCCCGCGGGCTGCGGCCCGCCGCGCAGACGCCCCAGCGGCCAGACGTCGAGCAGGAGCAGCGCGAAGGGCAGCGTGACGAAGGTGGCCTTCGAGGCGAGGCTCGCCGCGAGCAGGACGAGGGTCAGGAGGTAGCGCCACGCGCCGCCGCCGCGCGCGAAACCGGCATAGGCCCACAGCGCACCGAATCCGAAGGCCGCCGAGAGCACGTCCTTGCGCTCCGCGATCCAGGCCACGGACTCGACGTGCTGCGGGTGCAGCGCGAAGAGGCCGGCCGTGAGCGTCGCGGCTCCCAGCGAGCGGCAGGCGGTGCGCACCGCGCCGAAGAGCAGCAGCGACGCGAGCACGTGCAGCAGCAGGTTCGTGCGGTGGTGCGCGCCCGCGTCGAGGCCGTGCAACTCGACGTCGAGCATGTGCGAGAGCCAGGTCAGCGGGTGCCAGTTGCTCGCGTGCCCGCTGGTCCACGCCCAGCGCGCGGCCTCCGCGCTCCAGCCGCCGAGGACACCGTGGTTGCGGCGCACGTAGTCGTCGTCGTCGAACCCGACGAAGTCGAAGCCCGTCACCTCGGCGTACGCCGCCCACGTTCCGAGCGCGACCGCGAGCGCCGCGAGCCAGGGCAGGAGCAGCCGCGCGGTTCTCACGGAGCCCCTACTTGCGGCGCCACGTCACGCCGTCGGGGCCGTCCTCGAGCAGGATCCCGCCCGCGAGCAGCTCGTCGCGGATGCGGTCGGCCTCGGCCCAGTCCTTGCCGGCGCGGGCCTCCTCGCGCGCGCGGATGCGCTCCTCCACGTCGGCGTCGAGGTCCTGCGACTCGAGCTCGATGACGCCCAGCACGCCGTTCGCGCGCTCGACGAAGGAGAGCGCGTCGCGGGCCGCGGCGCGACCCAGCCCGCGCTCGAGGAGGTGCGTGCGCAGCCCGAAGAGCGCGGGGAGCGCGCGGCTGATGTTGAGGTCGTCGTTCATGCCCTCCTCGAACGTCGCGGAGGCCTGGGCGACGAGCTCGGCGCCCGCGGAGTCGTCGTCGGCCGCGCCCTGCCCGTCGATCGCGCGCCGCAGGCGCACGACGAGGTCGTCCAGGCTCTCGAGCGCGGCGGCGGCGTCGGCCATCACCTGCCACGTGAAGTTGAGCGGCTGGCGATAGTGTCCGCGGATCAGGGCGAAGCGCAGCGCGCGCATCGCGAACCCGCGCTCCGCGACGTCGTCCAGCGTGTAGACGTTCCCGAGGCTCTTCGACATCTTGCCGCCGTCGACCTGCAGGAACTTCGTGTGCATCCAGAACGTCGCGAAGGCCTCGCCCGTGAAGGCCTCGGACTGCGCGATCTCACACTCGTGGTGCGGGAACACGTTGTCCTCGCCGCCGGTGTGGATGTCGATGCGGTCGCCCAGGTGCTTGCGCGCCATGGCCGAGCACTCGATGTGCCAGCCCGGGAAGCCGTCCTTGCCGAACTGCGTGTCCCACTTCATCAGGTGGTGGGGATCGGTCTTCCAGAGCGCGAAGTCGGCCGGGTGGCGCTTCTCCTCGCGCACGGCGATGCGCGCGCCGGCCTCCAGATCCTCGAGGCGGTTGCCCGAGAGCTTGCCGTAGCGCTCGAACTTCGTCACGTCGTAGTAGACGTCGCCGCCGGAGGCGTAGGCGTAGCCCTTCTCCAGCAGGCCCGCGATCATCTCGACCATCTCGTCGATGTGGTCGGTCGCGCGCGGGTAGACCATCGCGGGGCGCACGCCCAGGCGCTCGAGGTCGGAGAAGAACGTCTCGGCGTAGCCGCGGCTGATCTCGAAGGGGTCGAGCTGCTCGCGCCGGGCCTGGGCCTCGATGCGGTCCTCGCCCTCGCCGGCGTCCTCGTCGAGCAGGTGCCCGACGTCGGTGATGTTCATCACCTGCTTGACCTCGTACCCGAGGTACTCCAGCCAGCGGCGCAGCACGTCCGCGAAGAGGAACGCGCGGTAGTTGCCGATGTGCTGGCGGTTGTAGACCGTCGGCCCGCAGTTGTACATCCGCACCACCCCCTCCTGGAGGGTCGTGAACGGCTGTTTCTCGTGGGCGAGCGTGTTGTAGAGGACGAGTCCCATGACGAGGGCGGGGAGGATACAAGCGAGCCCCGCCAGCCGTCGAATGCTATTCTCGGTCCG
>CAYGPA010000468.1:0-4469 GCA_964351535.1 uncultured Planctomycetaceae bacterium | reverse complement strand
GAACACTACTCGCCCAAGCCGTCGCGCCGCTGAGCCCGAGCGACTCGCACCCGGACCTCGAGTCACCCGGACCGCACGGGCGACAGCGCGCTACATGTACCCCAGGGCCTTCAGCTTGGCCGCCATCTCACCGGCCACGGCGCCGCGCTGGGGAATCGACTGCAAGGCACGGGTCATGCGCTCGAGCCACGCGTCGAGCTCCGCGCGCAGCTCCGCGGCCACGTCGGGCTGGGCCGCCGAGGCATCGCTCGTCTCTCCGGGGTCCGCCTGCAGGTCGTAGAGCACCTCGGTCCCGAGCAGGTCGTCGCGCACGAGCTTGTGGCTGTCGCTGCGCACCGACGTCAAGAGCGCCCGCTTGCCCCACTCCGGCAGGGCGTCGGGAGTCCAGACCGACGAGAACGCGCGGGGCGGCGGCGCGCCGCCGTCCTGGGTCCGCTCTCCGGTGACGTACCGCAGCAGACTCCGGTGCAGGACGCTCGCGTCCCATTCGACGCCGACCGCGTCCAGCGCGGTGGCGAAGATCGAACGCGTCTCGACCGTCGCGGCGACGCGCGGCACGGGCGCTGTGTCCCCCCGGGGCGGGACGACGACCAGCGGCACGTGCAGCACCTGCTCGGAGAGGGTGATGCTGTGGCCGAACCACCCGCGCTCGAGAAACTCCTCGCCGTGGTCGCTGACGACCACGATCAGCGTGTCGTCGAGGAGCCCGCGCTGCGCAAGGTGATCGACGACGCGTCCGACCTGTTCGTCGGTGTAGCGGATCTCCTCGTCGTAGAGGTCCTGGAGGTAGTCGACGTCCGCGGGCTCCATCAGGTGCCGCTTGTGCCGCAGGCCGTCGATGTGCATCTCGTCGCGTACCCAGCCCTCGTACCCGTCGGCCCAGTCGGTCGCGTCGTGGTCGCGGTACTCGTAGTGGGGATCGAAGTAGTGCAGGAAGAGGAAGAAGGGGTCGTCTCCGCGTTCGTCGAGCCACTGGATGGCGAGGTCGGAGATGCCCTCGGAGGTGATCTCGTACTCGCCGAGGACGTTGTCGCGGTTGAAGGTGTCGTAGCCCTGCCCGAATCCGTGCGTGTTGTTGACGAAGTAGTGGGAGACGATCGATCCGGTGTGGTAGCCGGCTTCGCGGAGGATCTCGGCCAGCGTGAGCTCCTGCTTGCGCAGGATCCCGGTGATCGAGACCGCCGCATGCTCGTGCGGGTAGCGGCCCGTGAAGATCGACGCGAAGGCGGGCAGCGTCCACGGCGCCTGGGAGATCGCGCTCTCGAAGACCGTGCCGCGCCGACCGAGCTCGGCGATCCGCGGCGTCGGATCCCTGCCCATGTGCGGCGCCGCGGCGAGGGACGTGTGGTCCCAGCGCAGCGTGTCGATGCCGACGATCACGACGTTGCTCGGGGTCTTCGCCTCGAGCGCGGCGGGAACGAGCGGAGCTCCGCAGGCCAGCGCGACGGCCGCGAGCAGCGGAGCCTCGGCCAGCAGGATGAACCAGCGCACCGGCCCCGGCATGTTGCCGCCGCCCGTGAGCGCGACCAGCGCGAGCGCGCCGAAGGCCGCCGCGGAGCCGGCGAGCGTCAGCTCACCGGGGTAGCGCTCGACTCCGCTCGCGAGCAGCAGCGCGCCTCGCTCCGCGACGATGGCGAACGCCGGGATGGCGGCCCACAGCGCCAGGAGGTGGGCTCCGCGCCGGAGGCGACCGTGGGCCAGCTCGATGCCGATCACGAGCCACCACGCGACGACGGCCACGGTCGCTCCGAGGAAGTGAACGGGCTGCAGCGACCCGCGCGCGACGACGAGGACGCCCAGCCCGACGAGGGTCACGAGCAGCGGCAGCGCCAGCGCCGAGGGCCGGCGGCGCGCGGCGCTCCAGGCCCAGCGCAGCTCGCGCGGCCGCAGCCACGCGACGGGGTCCTGCCACAGCGCGCTAGCCCCGGCCCACAGGCCCGCGAACCAGAGCCCGACCAGCGCACCGAACAGCGCGCCGCGTCGCACCTGGGCGTCGATCAGGAAGGCCGCCGTGCGCCGGAATTCGTGCTCGAGGTAGCGCTGGAGCCCGACCTCGTGCCAGCCCCAGAGCGCTCCCGCCACGGCGCCGGCCGAGGCCGCGAGGAGGATCAGGTGGAAGGCCTTGAGAGGGCGGCGAATCGAGCTCTCGGATGCGTTGCTCATGGCCTGGGCGGCGGCTTGCGGCCGGACGGGCGATCGTGCCCGCGCCGGCAGAGGGGGTCCAGGAGATTCCGATCGGCGCGACGCGCCCGAACCTGGAGCTTCGGCCGGTCCGCTCACGGCCTGCGCCGGGCGCGGGTCACGAGTGCGACGCCGAAGAGGATCGCGGCGGCGCCGGCGATCGTCGTCACCCGCAGCGGCTCTCCGCCGAAGAACCAGCCGAGGGTCAGGGCGATCCCGGGCGTCACGTAGGCGATCACGCTGAGGCGATGCGCGTCGACGTAGCGCAGCAGCCAGAAGTAGAGCGTGAACGTGATCACGGTTCCGAACACGGCGAGATACGCGATCCCGAGCACGGCCGAGCGCGTCCAGGCCACGTCCTGTCCGCCTTCGGTGGTCCACGCGAGGAGCGCCAGCAGGACGGCACCGATCACGAGCGCGTTGCGGTTCAGCAGCGCCGAGCTGTGATCGCCTCCGCGCAGCTTGGCGTAGGTGTTGCCGACGGCCGAGACGAGCGGGCTCAGGACGAGAACCAGCGCCGCGGGCGCCGCGCGCGGCCCGAGCGCCGGCAGGTCCGTGACGAACAGCAGGGCCACGCCGGCGAAGCCCAGCAGGAAGCCGAACACCTGGACGCGCGCGATGCGCTCGCCGGGCAGGAAGCGATGCCCGAGGGCCGCCTGCATCATGGGAAAGACCGCCCAGAGCAAGCTCGTCAGGCCCGACGGCAGCACGGTCTCCGACCAGTAGACGATGCCGTAGGACGCCGCGAAGTTCAGCGTCCCGACCGTCAGCGAGAGCGAGAGCGGCGGCGCCGTACCCCCTTCGCGGCGACCGATGGCCGGAGCGATCGCGAGCATCAGGGCCGCGGCGATCGCAAAGCGCACCGCCGCGGAGTGGAACGGCGGCAGGTCGCCGAGCCCGTCCTTGATGACGATCCAGGTGCTGCCCCAGATCAGGCAAAGGACGAAGATCAGCAGGCGGATCGTCCAGGTTCCCGGGGCGCGGGAAGAACGCTCGATGGTGGGCATGCGGCGGCGCGGGATTGTGCCGGATTCGATTCCCTCCAGCGCGGCCGAGTCGTAAAAGCAGTTGTCTCACTACGGTTGCCCGTGAAGCTCTCGAATCCCTCGTTCCTCGCGCTTGCCCTGCTGTGCGCCGGATTCCTCGCGTGCGGTGAGTCCGACGATCCGAGCGCGGACGGCGCGGGTCCCTCGACGACGGCTGCGCGCGCTCCCGTGAGGCGCCTGATCGAGTCTCTGCCGCTCGAGATCGTCGAGCCCGGAACGTACGCCCTCGCCCACGACCTGGACGGTCAACCCGCGGATGGCGGCATCGTCGTGCGCTGCAGCGACGTGGTGCTCGATCTCGGGGAGTTCACGCTGCGCGGCGGCGTCGGCTCGACGACGGGCGTGATCGTGGCGGAGGGCTGCACGGGGGTGGCGGTGCGCAACGGCGTGCTGAAGGCCTGGGGCGAGGACGGCATGGACGCGACCGCGGCCTCCGGGGTCTCCGTCGAGAACGTCGAGGCGAGCCTCAACGGCGGCGCGGGGATCCGCGTGGGAGACCACGCCGTCCTGACCGCGTGCACGGCTACCTTCAACTGGGGTGGGCGCGGCCTGTGGGCCGGGGACGACGCACGCCTGCTGAACTGCGTGGCCGAGGACAACGCCCTCGGCGGCCTCTGGACCGGCGCGCGGGCGGAGGTGCGCGGCTGCAGGGTGAGGCGCAGCACCTACGGCGCCGGGATTCGCGCGGGCGACGGCAGCCGGCTCGAGGACTGCGACTCCTCCGACAACCTGCGCGAGGGCCTCGCCGTGGGGCGCGACTGCGTGCTCGTTCGCTGCCGCGCGGCGGGCAACGTCGCCCTGGGCATCGGCGCCGGCGACGACGCGCGCCTGGAGGGCTGCGAAGCGACGAACACGATGGACGGGCCCGGCGTCCGCGTGGGGGCGAACTCGAAGCTTGTGGGGTGCCGCGCACTCGACAACGCGGGCCGCGGAATCGTCGCGGGCCCGGCCAGCGAGCTGACCGAGGTCGAGATCCGCGGCAACCGCGGCGACTGAGCGACCCACGCCGCGATCCGCGGCGGATACGAAGGGACGCGGAGCGCGCGGCGCCCCCCCCAGGGGGATGACTGGGCGGAGCGGCGCGGGTTGCGGTGGATCAGGGGAGAATCGTGAAGTCGACGCCGTCGGAGAGTGCGTCGCCGAAGCCCGCGGGGTCGAGGGGGTCGCGCTGGCGGTACTGGGCGGTGACGCGCTGGCCGGCGGTCAGGGACGGGTCCGCGCCGCTCTGGATGCGGCCGTTGA
>CAYGPA010000467.1:0-4472 GCA_964351535.1 uncultured Planctomycetaceae bacterium | reverse complement strand
GACCCGGTCGACGAGCTCGGTGCGGTCGTAGAGGACCTGGACGCGCACGTCGTCCGGCAGGCTCGCGCTCGCCTCCTCGAGCCGCTCCCGCAGCCGGCTCGTGACCTCGTGGCTGTTCTCGCCCATGAGCATGAAGCCCAGGCCGAGGACGATCTCGCCCTCGCCGCCGGCCGTCACCGCGCCGCGGCGTATCTGGTGGCCGAGCCGCACGTCGCCGACGTTCCCGATCCTCACCGGGATCCCCGCGTGCTCGGCGACGACGATGCTCCCGATCTCGTCCAGGCTCCGTGCCAGCCCGATTCCGTGGACCAGGTGGAGCTCGCCGGCGGACGAGATGACCCCGCCACCGACGTTCTGGTTGTTCTGCCGGAGAGCCTGGACGACGTCGTCCAGCGTCAGCTCGTGCTCGAGCAGGCGCAGTGGATCGACGATCACCTGGTACTGCCGCCTGCGCCCGCCCCAGGTGTTGACCTCCGCGACGCCGGGCACCGTCAGGAGCTGCGGGCGCAGCACCCAGTCGTGCAGGGTCGTCAGCTCCTCGAGGCTCCTCGTCTCGCTGTGGAGGGCGTAGTGGAGCACCTCCCCGAGGCCCGTCGCCACCGGACCCATCCGCGGCCGCGGCAGCCCTTCGGGGAGCTCGACGGCCTGCAGACGCTCCCCGACGAGCTGCCGCGCGAAGTAGACGTCGACGTCTTCCTCGAAGATGGCCACGACCTGCGAGAGGCCGAACTTCGAGATGGAGCGCACCTCGACCAGACCCGGCAGGCCTCCGATGGCCTGCTCGACGGGGAAGGTGATCTGCTGCTCGATCTCCGTCGGGTTCAGCGAAGGCGCGTTCGTGTTGACCTGCACCTGGACCGGTGTCGTGTCCGGGAACGCGTCGATGGGCAGCTGCGCCAGGGCCGCGAAGCCACTGGCGACGACGAGCGCCGACAGGACCAGGACGATGAGGCGGTTCCGGAGGGACCAGGCTACGACGGCGTCGAACATGCGGCGGTCGGCTCGTTACCGAGCCAGGTGGTCGACCTCGCAGCAGCCGGCACCGATGCTGCCCTTCTGCAGCTCGGTCTTCAGGAGGAAGCTCCCCTGCGTCACGATGGTCTCCCCGCCGGTCAACCCGGCGAGCACTTCGTAGTGCTCGCCAGCGTCGTAGCCGAGGCGGAGCTTGCGCGGAACGAACTCGGTCGTCGAGGTCCGCTCGAAGGCCACGTTGCAGCAGCCCTCCCACTGGACGGCCTCCTTGGGGACGAAGACGGCTTCCTCGTCGTCGCGGGTCACGACCCGGCCGGTGGCGAAGCTGCGGGCCCGCAGGTGTCCCTCGGGGTTCTCGAACTCCGCGCGGACCTTCACGGTGCGGGTCCGCGGGTCGACGTCGCTGCTGATCCAGGTGACACGCCCGCCGTGCGTCTCTCCCTCCCACCCCTCCACCGAGAGCAGGACCGGACGGCCGACCTCCACGAAGCGGACGTCCGCCTGGTCGACGTCGAGGATCACCCACATGCGGGACGTGTCCGCCACGGACACGATCGGCGTCCCCTCGCTCGCCCGCTCGCCGATGACCGCGTCCAGACCCACCACGGTGCCGGCGAACGGGGCGCGGACGGCCAGCAGCGCGGAGGTGTCCTTCTTCCCCTTCACCTCGTCGATCTCCGCGGCCGTCAGGCCGAGGTTGGCGAGCCGTCGCTCCGCGGCCGCCAGCGCGATCCGACTCTCGGCGAGCAGGGTCTCCGCCTCCAGCGCATCGCGCTCCGTCGAGAGCGACTTCTTCAGGAGACCGCGCTCGCGTTCGCTGTTGCGTTCCCAGAGTTCGACCCGAGCGAGCGCTTGCAGCAGGTCCGCCTTGGCCATCCCGAGATCGGCACAGTCCAGGAGCACGAGCTTCTCGCCCGCCTCGACCTCGGCTCCGAAGTCGTGGCGCACTTCGACGATGGTCCCGGCGGCGCGCGGCGCGAGGCGCGCGTGCGCCCGCGAGTCGTACTCCACGGTCGCCGGCGCCTCGAGCGTTCGCCGGAGCTTCGCGCGCCGCACTTGCTCCGTGCGCAGCCCCACGCGCTCCGCCACCTCCGCACCGGCCAACCGGATGGTGCTCGCGTCGGTCGAGCAGGCGAGCGAGGGCGAACGCCGGACACGCGGGGTCTCGACCGTGACCACCGCGATCTCGGGAGTCGGGTCGTTCGCGCCCGTGTCCGCCCGAGACGAACTGTACTTCTCGAACTTCTCCAGCGCGCCGGGGTTGCAGGCCTCGCACTGGGATTCCGGCAGCCCGTGCCCTGCGCACCAGTCGCCTTCGTCGCGGAAGGCCTGCTCGAGATCATCGCGACACCTCGTGCAAACGGCCTCGGGAACGCCGTGGCCGCTGCAGAAGCCCATCGACTCGAGCAGCGCCGGGGAACAGAAGGGACAGTCCGTCACCGAGTGCGTCGAGCAGGGTCCGTCCGGTTCCGAGCGAGACGCTGCCTGGCTCTCCGCCGTCCGCCACTTGTCGAGCACGCCCGGGTTGCAGGCCTCGCACTGGGACTCCGGCAGCCCGTGACCGCCGCACCAGTCGCCGGCCGCGCGGAAGGCCGCCTCCAGGTCTCCGCGGCAGCGAGAGCAGATGGCCTCGGGGACGCCGTGCTCGCTGCAGGAGCCCAGCGAGTCGACCAGGCTCGCGTCGCAGAACGGGCAGTTCGCGATGCCGTGCTCCTCGCAGGCGGCCGTCGTCGACGATGCGCTCGCCGGAGGGTCGCTCGATGTGCGGTCGCACGCCGCGAAGCCGAGGGCCGCGGCGAGGATCAGCGTGGCGGCGAGTCTTCCGTGGGTTGCATTCATGGCTGCTGGTCTCCTGGCGAGTCCCGATCGAACAGGGTCTCCCGTGGGGTTCCGGTGGCGCGCTCGACGTCGGACAGCGCCGCGGCCGCCTGCTCCAGCCGTCGCACGTAGTTCTGCCTGGCGCCGAGCACCTGACGCTGCGACTCGATCACGGGCAGGATCGTCGTCTTGCCGACCTGGTAGCTCTCCCGCGCTTGCTCGAGCGTCTCCTCGGCCCGCGCCAGGACCTCGTCGCGGTAGATCGCGAGGGTGTCGAAGGCGGCCCGCATCCGGGCCTCCGCCGAGCGCACCTCCCGCGTGGCTTCGACGGCGACCGCCGTCCGGATCTTGCTGCGGCGACGAACTTCCTCGAGGGCCTTGGCGACCTGTGCCTGGTTCTGGTCGAACAGCGGCAACTCGAGACGAACGCCGGGTCCCAGGCTCCAATCTCCGTCCTTCTCGCCGCCGATTCCGACGTCGACCTGCTGCCACACGAGACCGCGCTGCCGGTCGAGCTCCGCCTCGGCTTGCGCGAGCGCCGCGTCGGCGATGCGGAGGTCGAGCCGCCGTTCGACGGCGATCCGCTCGAGCTCCTCGACCGAGGGCAGGGCACGGGACGGCGGCTCGGGAAGCGGACCGAGGCGCAGGTCCAGGTCCGCCGGCAAGCCGAGGAGCGCCTTGAGGCGGCGTCCCGCTTCCCCGGAGGCCAGCTCCGCGTCGCGCAGCGCCACGGCCGTGGCGGACGTCTCCAGCCGCGCGAGGTTCGCGTCGATGGCCGTCGTCGCCGCCGCCTCGAGCCGAGCCTCGGCGAGCTCGACCAGGTTCTCCGCGATCGCGCGGTTCTGTGCGGCGATCGCGACGAGGCTCCGCGAGGTGACCGCCTCGATGTAGGCGACGCGGATCTCGGCGGCGAGCAGCGCGGCTTCGTGGGCGAGCTGGAGGATGCGCACCTCGAGGGCCCGCTCGGCAACGCGCTCGCGGTCCGGAACCTGCCAGAGGTCGAGCAGGCTGCCGAAGAGGACCCCCTCGAATCCGGCGGAGCCGCCGGAGGTGGGGAAGCGCAGGACCGCGTTGAGCGAGGGATTCGTGAGCAGCCCGGCCTGCACGCGATCCGCGCTGGCCATGCCGACGCCGTGGAACGAGGCCTGGAGGACGGGGCTGTTCAGGAGGCCGAGCTCCACGGCCTCCGTGAGCTCGAGTCCCTCTTCCAGCAGCTCGGACACGCGCGCGCCGAGTCGGTCGAGGTCCGCGTCCGGACGGAAGACGCTCGCGGCCCCGGTGACGCGGCGCATCTCCTCCACCGCCCGGTCGTAGTCCGGACCGGGGTCCACGGCGCGACAGCCCGCGACCAGGAGGAGCGCGCCGGCGCCGAGGGCCGCTCTAGCTCGAGACCGCACCGTCGAGCTTCTCCCAAACGGTGTACGCCAGCTCGAGCCAGAACGGATCGGCGATCCGGTAGTAGGCGAGCTTGCCCTGGGTCCTGAACTCGACGGCTCCGAGCCGCCGGAGCTCCTTGAGCTGCGCCGAGGTCCCCGACAGCGAGATTCCCAGCACGTGCGCCAGGTCGCAGACGCACAGCTCGCGTCCCTCGAGCGCCCTCAGGACCCGCAAGCGCCCCGGATGCGCGAGGACCTTGATCGCCTCGGCGACGGCCCTCGATTCCGCCTCCGGTGGGAGCGCGG
>CAYGPA010000466.1:0-4476 GCA_964351535.1 uncultured Planctomycetaceae bacterium | reverse complement strand
TCGGCCCAGTCGGAGAACTCCTCCCAGCGCTCGTCCCAGCCGCGCTTGTGGGCCGACAGGTTGGCCACCATCGTCCCGAGGGCGGCGCCGAGCGCGCCGAGGGCCGCGGCGACCGAGCCGCCGCCGGGCGCGGGGGACTCCGCGGCGGTCTCCTCGACGAAGTCGCGCACGGAGAGGTCGACGAGGCGCTTGGGCCCGCCCGCGCGCAGCTTGTACTCGATGATCTTCTCGTCGGGGTCGAACGGGCCCAGCTCGTCCATGCCCATCGACTTGACCGCGATCTTGACCAGCTCGCGGTCGGAGACGCCGGTCGAGCGCTGCTGCTTGCGCAGGAAGTAGCGCCCGGCGTCCAGCATCGACTGCAGCGGGACCAGGCCGACGACCTCGGAGCCCGTCACGCGCACGCCGCGGTCCGCCGCGCGCGCGCAGCACTCGTCGAAGGCCACGTGGATCGGCGTGACGGAGATGTTCGTGAGGTTCATCGAGATCTGCGCGACCCCGTACTCCTCGATGAACCAGCCGATGCCCTTGACGCACTTCAGCGAGCCCGGTTCCCACACGGGCTGGCCGTCCGCGTCGCGCACGATCGGGCCGGTCAGCGGGTCGCCCTCGCGCTTCACGCGGCCCTTCTCGCGCACGTCGAACGCGATCGCGTTCGCGCGGCGCGTGGACGTCGTGTTCAGGTTGACGTTGTAGGCCACGAGGAAGTCGCGCGCGCTGACCGCCGTGGCGCCGCTCTTCGCGTTGAACGTGGCGGGGCCGAAGTCGGGCTGCCAGTCGGGGTCGGCGAGCTTCTCCTTCAGCCCCTCGTACTCGCCCGCGCGCACGGTCGCGAGGTTCTTGCGCTCGGGGCGCGTGGCGGCGTTCTCGTAGCAGTAGATCGTCAGGCCGACCTCCTCGCCCAGCCGGCGCGCGAGCTCGCGCGCGTACTCGGCCGTCTCCTCCATGGTCACGCCCGCGATCGGGACCAGCGGGCAGACGTCCATGGCGCCGAAGCGCGGGTGCTCGCCGCTGTGCTTCCGCATGTCGATGCGCTCGGCGCCCGCCCGCGCCGCCCGCACGGCGGCCTCGATCACGTCCTCGGGCGGCCCCACGAACGTGAACACGGTCCGGTGGGTCGCGGCGCCGGGGTCGACGTCCAGCAGCGCCACGCCGTCCACCGTCCGGATGGCGGCGGCGATGTGGTCGAGGACGGCGGGGTCGCGGCCCTCGCTGAAGTTGGGGACGCACTCGATCAGGCGCTGCATGTTCGTTCCTCGCTGGGGCTCCTGGGGCGGCGGAAGGGGCGGACACTTTACGGAGGGGGTCGCGAGATACAATGGAGACGGCCCTCATCGGGGGGGCCCCAACCCGATCCAACCCGCCCATGCTCGCCACCCTCCTCCTCACGCTCGCTCCCTCCCTCGCGCCCGCCCTCGCTCCCACCTGCGCGCCCGCCCAGCAGGCGTTCACGGCGGCTCGCTTCCCCTCCGAGGACGGACTCCAGATCACGGCCGACCTCTACAAGCTCGACCGCAAGAAGGACCGTCCGTGCATCGTGCTGTTCCACCAGGCGCGCTACAGCCGCGGGGAGTACCGCACCATCGCGCCGCGGCTCGTCGAGATGGGCTACACGTGCCTGGCCGTCGACCTGCGCTCCGGCGGCGGGATCGGCGGGGCGAGCAACGAGACCATGCAGGAGGCCCTGAAGGCCGAGAAGCCGTTCGAGTACAAGGACGCGCTGCCGGACGTGCGCGCGGCGCTGCGTTTCGCGCGCGAGCGCTACGTCGACGAAGGCGTGCCGGTGATCGCGTGGGGCAGCTCGTACTCGGCCTCCCTCAGCCTCCTCGCGGTCGGCGAGGAGCCCGGTCTGGCCGACGGCGTGCTGGCGTTCTCGCCCGGCGAGTACTTCGCCGCGCAGGGCAAGCCGGAGGACTGGATTCGCACCTCGGCCGGCAAGGTGAAGTGCCCGACCTTCGTGACCTCCGCGAAGAAGGAGCAAGAGGCCTGGGCGCCGATCTTCGAGGTGATTCCGGCCGAGACCAAGGTCTCCTTCTTGCCCGAGGCGGACGGCCGCCACGGCTCGTCGGCCCTGTGGCCGCAGTTCAAGTTCAGCACGGAGTACTGGGAAGCCGTCGAGTCGTTCCTGACCGAGACCTTCCCGAGTCGCAAGCCGGGGCAGCCGGCCTCGCGCCCCGCGGGCGACTGATCGCGGACCGGGCGGTGCGCGCGCCGCGTCAAGGCGCCGCTGCGACGATGGCCGTCCGCGGATCCTGCGAGCGTCAGAAGAGCGTCGCCTGACGCTCGGGTGGCCGGACCTCCGACCACGGCAGCGCGGGGACCGGAGCCCCGCGCGCCTCGAGCAGCTCCTGGAAGCGCCGGGCGAGCCACGGCGAGCGCTCCTCGCGCGGGCAGTGGAGGAAGAAGTACACCTCCGTCCCCGCGCGGAGCCACGCGTCGACCTGCGCGGCCCAGGACAGCAGGTAGCGCTCGCTGTGGGCCAGGTCGGGGTGCCCGATGAAGCGCACGAAGGCGCGGCCGGCGACGGCCTCGGGCACGACGGGCAGCTCGGGCTTGCGGCGCTTCGAGTCCGCCTGCGGATCGTCGGCGGACGAGTAGACCGCGCGCGTGTCGAGCACCACGCGGTGCGCGCCGACGTCCGCCAGTAGCGCGCGCAGGTTCTCGCGGTGCGGCGAGCGGTACCACGCCGGGTGGCGGACCTCGACCGCGAGCGGCGCGTCCGCGAGCGGCCAGGCCAGGAGGAACGCGCGCAGGTCGCCCTGCAGCTCGGGCCCGTAGGTGTGCGGGAGCTGCAGGAAGCTCGTGCCGAGCCGCGGACCCAGCGGGCGCAGGCGTTCGCGGAACGTGCGCGCGAGCTCGCGGCCCGGCGCGAGGCGCCCGGCGTGGGACACGTCGCGCGGCAGCTTGGGGCAGAAGCGGAACGTCTCCGGCAGCTGCGCGGCCCACCCGGCGACGGTGCGCTCCTCGGGCGTCGCGTAGAACGTCGTGTTGCCCTCGACGGCGGTCAGGCGCTCGCCGTAGAGCCGCAGCAGCTCGCGGGCGCGCGAGCCCTCGGGATAGAACTCGCCGATCCAGCCGTCGAAGGCCCAGACGGCGCAGCCGATGTGGAACCGGCGGGTTGTCGGGCCCTCACCCATCGCGGGCCAGTATAGGTCCGCCGCTCGGCCCGCGTGGACGCCGCGCGGCGGAACGGACAGAATCGGACGCATGCGCACCCTGCTCGTCTTGCTCGCGGCGACGCTCTCGCTCGTCGCCTGTCTGGGATCGCCTCCGCGCATCCACGCCTACGACGGGCCGCCGCGTCCCGACGCCGAGGTCGCGCGCGTCCGGCTGCGCTCGACCGTTCGCGGCCTCGACCTGGAGCTCGTCGAGGTGGACGGCAACACGTCGAGCGTCTTCGAGTGGCAGGAGCTCGTGCTGCTCCCCGGCGAGCACGAGCTGTGGATCGAAGCCGCGGACCCGGAGGAGGAGCGCGTCTTCTTCGATGCGCAGGGCGCCAGCACGTGGCAGCGGCCGGCGGAGGCGACGCTGAAGTTCGACGCCGCGTCCGGCGCGGCGTACCTGGTCCGCGTGGACCAGACAACCGAGGGGCCGCGCCTGGAGCTCGTCGAGGTCGTCGACGCTCCGCCGACCGAACCGCCTCCGGTCGTCGCCGCGCCGACGGCCGAGGAGCCGGTCCAGCGCGGCGTTCGCACGCCCGCGGCGCCGCCGGATCCGGGGGCGCCGTACGCGCTCGTCCTCGGAACGGCCCAGGACGGCGGGTTGCCGCAGGTCGGCTGCGAGGACGAGGCCTGCGCGCTCGCGCGGCGCGATCCGTCGCGGCGCCGGCTCGTCACGTCGCTCCTGCTCGTCGACCCGCGCACGAGCTCGCGCTGGCTCTTCGAGGCGACGCCGGACCTGCGCGAGCAGGTCGCCGCGGCCGCGGGTCACCCGGCCGGCCGGTCGAACGCCGCGCAGCCGGGCGGCGCGCGCCCCGCGCTGTTCGACGGGGTCTTCCTCACGCACGCGCACATGGGGCACTACTCGGGACTGCTGCACCTCGGGCGCGAGGCGTACGGCGCGCGCGACCTGCCGCTGCACGTCTCCGAGCGCATGGCGGGGTTCCTCGAGTCGAACGAGCCCTGGCGCACGATGATCGCCCAGCAGAACTTCCGGATCGCGCGACTCGCGCCGGGTCGACCGCTCGCGCTCGCGCCCGACCTCTCGGTCGAGGCCTTCACCGTCCCGCACCGCGACGAGTACAGCGACACGCTGGGGTTCGTGGTGCGCGGCCCGCGGCGCTCGCTGCTCTTCCTGCCCGACATCGACAAGTGGGAGCGCTGGGAGGAGCGCGTCGAGGACCGCATCGCCGGCGTCGACGTCGCGCTGCTCGACGGGACCTTCTACGCCGCGTGGGAGCTGCCGGGCCGCGACATGTCGGAGATCCCGCACCCGTTCCTCGTCGAGTCGGTCGCCCGCTTCCAGAACCTGCCCGCG
>CAYGPA010000465.1:0-4489 GCA_964351535.1 uncultured Planctomycetaceae bacterium | reverse complement strand
CCGTGGCCACGAAGAAGACGTGTTGCGCTTCGACGAAGGAGCGCACCGGATCGAGGTCATCGTAGAGCTTGCCCATGACCCGGAGGATTCTGCCACGCGCCCGGGGGTCGGACGGCGTGTGGAGACGATCGCGGCCCGGTGAGGGCCTCGCCGTCCGCGCTGGAGCCCGAGAAGGCGACCTCCAGCCCACCGCTCGTCGCGCGCGAGAGTCTCAGGTCGAACCCGTGCCGGCGTGCGACCTCGAGCGCGATGGGCAGGCCCAGCCCCTGGCCCGCGGGATAGCGCGTGCGCGCGTCGCCTCCGCGGTAGGCGGGCTGCGTCAGGCGCGCCAGGTCTTCCCCGTCCACTCCGGGACCGTCGTCGACCACCCGGAGGAGCCAGGTCCCCGCGCGATCCTCCTCGACCAGCACGGCGACGTGGCCCCCTTCGGGCGTGTAGCGGACCGCGTTGTGGACGACGTTGCTCACGGCCTGCTCCAGCAGCGTGAGGTCGGCGCGGATGGTCGGAGGGTGGTCCGCGAGTCCCGCGTGGAGCTCGATCCGCTTCTGCAGCGCCACGGGCGAGTGGCGCGCGACGACGCGCTGGACCAGGCTGCCGAGCTCGACGTCCGTCACGTCCAGGCTCGGCCGATCGACTTCCAGGCGGGCCGACACGGCGAGGTTCTCGAGGATCGAGCTCATGTACTGGGCCTCCTCGATCGCTTCGCGAAGCGTCGGGGACTCGTCGTCCGGAACGACGCCTCGCAGGGCTCCGAGGTGTCCCTTCAGCACGGTCATGGGGATCATCACGTCGTGCATCGTGTTGGCCACGAAGCTGCGCAGCGCTCGTTCGCGATCCTCGAGCGCGTGCAGCTGATGCTGGACCTCGGCGCCGGCCTCGTTGAACGTGCGCGCCAGCTGGGCGATCTCGTCCTTTCCGTCGACCGTCACGCGTGACGCGTAGCCTTCGCGCGCCGAGTTGCGCACCTCGCGAGTCAGTCGGCGCACGCGAGCGACGACGGGGCCGGCGGCGAAGTAGGTGGATGCGGCCAGGACCAGAGCCAGGGCGGCGGCCGTCCAGGTCTGGCTGGGGCTCATTCCCGCCGTACGGTCCGTCGGCAGGGCGGCCAGGACGACCGCGCACGGACCGTCGCTCCAGGGCATGCGCATCGCGACGTGCAGGCCGCGCCGTTCGCCTTCGCCGAAGCGCTCGCCGGCTCGGGCCGCTCCGGCTTCGAGGGTCGTGCGCAGGGACGCGGGGAACTCCGGCGCGTGCGGGTTCGCCGACACGAAGGCGCTCGAGTAGGCGAACAGGGCGATGGGTGCGGGCGGCTTGCGCGCTCCGAGCGGACCGGCGGCCGGCTCGTGCGCGGGAGGGCCGGCGTGCGGATGCGGCGGGGGGCCGGAGGGCCGGCGCCCGTGCCGGGGGCGGCGGCGGTCGACCGGGGGAGGACGGGCGTCGCTCCGGCGCGAGCCCTCGATCCGGGGCGGGAAGTTCACGGGGTCGGCTTCGCAGGTCGCGCGCCCGTCCTCCATGCGCGCCGTGACGTAGTGGTACAGCGAGGCGAGCTGCGCCTGCTCCTCGAGTGCCCCGTGTCCCCAGGTCAGCGCCGCGACCAGGGGCAGGGCGACGACTCCGTAGGTCACGGCGATGCGCGTGCGCAGGTTCACTCCAGGCCTCCGTCGAAGCGGTAGCCGACACCCCACACCGTGGTCAGGCGGTGTCCGGAGGAGCCGAGCTTCTTGCGCAGGCGGGACACGTGGACGTCGAGCGTGCGCTCCGTCCCTTCGCGGCTCGCGTCCAGCACGCCGTCCGCCAGGCACGCACGCGGCACCGCGGCTCCGCGCCGGCGCACGAGCGTCGCGAGGAGGTCGAACTCGACTCGCGTGAGCTCGAGCTCGACCCCATCGACCGCGACGCGCCGCGCATCCAGGTCGAGGGTCAGCCCGTCGACCTGCACACGTCCGTCGCGTTCGGCCATCGGACGACGTAGTCGCGCGTGCACCCGGGCCATGAGCTCCTCGGGCCAGAAGGGCTTGGTCAGGTAGTCGTCACCTCCGAGCTCGAGGGCGCGCACCTTCACGCGCGTGTCGTTCCGTGCGCTGAGCACGAGAACGGGGACGTCGGAGCGGGTGCGCACGGCCTTCAGGACGTCGAGTCCGTACGTCCCGGGCAGCATGAGGTCGAGGATCCACAGGGAGTAGTCCGCCGGCTCTGAGTGCAGCGCACGGTCGCCGTTGCGTATCCAGTCCGCCTCGAAGCCGGCGCTCGTCAGGTGCTCGAACACCTGACGACCGAGCTTCTCGTCGTCCTCGACCAGCAGGATTCTTCGCTTCACGTCGGCGGCCTCTACCTGTGTAAGCCGGAGGCGCCGACGATCCGATCGCCACGCGTGGCGAGTTCGTCACGCTGCGCGAAACGTCAGAGAAAGTTCGTCCAGCTTCAGAGTCTCGCAAGGTCCTGCCGGCTTCTCTGCATGCGTCCCGATGTCCTCGTGACGCGTTCATTCCTCCCCTAGAGGCCGTTTCGGAAGGACCGCGATGATTTTCCCGAGAACCACCGGAACCTGCGCGCTCTTGAGCGTTGGGCTCCTCTCCCCGACCTTCGCCCGACAGGATCTCGGCCGAAGTCCCGTTCACCGCGCACGTCCGAGCGGCGTGGAGCGACCGACGCGCGTCGACGAGCGCGAGCCGGTCGCCGATGCGGAGCAAGCGGCTCGGCCGGCGTCCTTTCCCGCCGAGTTCCGCACGATCGACGGGTTCGGCAACAACCTGCAGCGGCCCGAGCTCGGCGCCGCCGAGGCCGTGATGATGCGGATGCTCGCGCCGGACTACGCCGATGGCGAGCACGCCCCGAGCGGCGCGCGTCGACCGGGGCCGCGCGAGGTCAGCAACGCGATGGCTTCCCAGGTGGGTTCGATCCCGAACGAGCGGGGCGCGTCCGACTACCTGTGGATGTGGGGGCAGTTCCTCGACCACGACGTCGTCGAGACGCCGCTGGCGGATCCCCCGGAGCCGTTCGACGTCGTCGTGCCGGCCGGAGACGCCTGGTTCGATCCCGCCGGAACGGGTGCCGTCATCATCCCGCTGTCGCGGTCGGCCTACGAGGTCGTGGCCGGAGCCCGTCAGCAGGTCAACGTGATCACGGCCTTCATCGACGGTTCCAACGTCTACGGCTCCGACGAGCACCGCATGCTCGAGCTGCGTACGCTCGACGGGACGGGCCGCCTGAAGACCAGCGCGGGCGGACTCCTGCCGTTCAACTCCAACGGCCTGCCCAACGCCCCGAGCACGGCACCCTCGTTCTTCCTGGCCGGCGACATCCGCGCCAACGAGCAGGTCGCGCTGACGGCCATGCACACGCTGTTCGTGCGCGAGCACAACCACTGGGCGACGCGCCTGGGCGTGCGCGGCACTTTCGCCGGCGACGAGCTCTTCGAGCTGGCGCGCGCGATCGTGGCTGCCGAGCTGCAGGCGATCTCCTATCGCGAATTCCTGCCGGTGCTCCTCGGACCGCGCGCGCTGCCGCCGTACCGGGGCTATCGGCCGCAGGTCAACCCCTCGATCGCCAACGAGTTCGCCGCGGCGGCGTACCGCGTGGGGCACACGATGCTCTCTCCGCAGCTGCTGCGCCTCGATGCGGACGGCACGCCGCACGTCGCGGGCCACCTGCCCCTGGCCCAGGCGTTCTTCGATCCGACGCAGGTCACCTCGATCGGAATCGAGCCGTACCTCCGCGGCCTGGCCGCCCAGCGTGCGCAGCGTGTCGATCCGTACGTGATCGACGACGTGCGCAACCTGCTGTTCGGCAGCCCCGGTGCCGGCGGCTTCGACCTGGCGTCGCTCAACATCCAGCGGGGACGCGATCACGGCTTGCCGAGCTACAACGACCTGCGTGCCGCCCTGGGAGGCGGGCGCGCCGGCTCCTTCGCCGAGGTCACGTCCGACTCCGAGATTCGCTCGCGCCTGGCGTCGGTGTACGCGTCCATCGACGACGTGGACCCGTGGGTCGGGCTGCTGTGTGAGGAGCACGCGCCGGGTGCCGCCGTCGGACCGACGCTGCGCGCGATCCTGAGCGACCAGTTCGCACGCCTGCGCGACGGAGACCGGTTCTGGTACCGCGCCTATCTGCCCGCCGCGATGGCCGATTGGGTCGACCGGCAGACGCTCGCGCGGATCATCCGGCGCAACACGGGGATCGACAGCGAATTGCCCGACGACGTCTTCCACGCGCAGTAGCCCGAAGTCCTCACGAGCGAGCAGCCGAAGAGACACGATCGGCAGACTTCGGCTGCCTGGCGGCTCGGGCCTGCTCTCCCTCCTCCCCCCGCTCTCCCCCGAGCCACCCGGACGGGTCGGTCCTCTCGCAAGGCCGGCCCGTCCTCTCGCCGCGGCAGGCCTGCGCCAGGCGGCGGGTGCAGCGGGAATGCGGATTCGGGATGAATGAAGTCCGGCTCGGCGCGAAGACACGTGCGCTCCGGTCGGCGCCTCGCGACGGCTAGAATCTGCGC
>CAYGPA010000464.1:0-4495 GCA_964351535.1 uncultured Planctomycetaceae bacterium | reverse complement strand
GTGAACTCGCCGGACTCCATCAGTCCGCGCACGGACTTCATGATCTCGGCCCGCGCCTCCTCGACGACGCTCATGGCCACGGCGCCGGCGATCTCGCGTTCGTCGGCGACCATCTCCTTCACGCGCGTGCTGAGGTTGCCGACGATGGTCTGCTCGACCGCGGGCGGGCACGCCTTGATCGCCATGGCCAGGGTCTTGGTCTCGACGGTCGAGAGGATCTTCTGCATCGAGCGGGAATCGACGCCGGCCAGGTCGTTCCACGTGAACATGAACTCGCGGATCTCCTCGGCCATGCCCTCGTCCTCGGCGCCGATGGCATCCAGCACGGTCTTGCCGAGCTGGCCGCCGGCGGAGTTCAGGAGGTCCGCGATCGTCTTCAGCTTCCGGGAGGAGTCGAACGAGCCGACGTCGCCGGCCTCGTCCAGCTTGACCTCGAGCGCGCTCGCGACGCTCGCGAGCGTCTCGAACGGCGGCGGGATCAGGCCGGCCATGCGGCGGACCACGGCGGGCGAGCGCTCCTCGTCGAGCAGGCCGAGGACCTCGGCCGAGAGCCGCGGGTCCATGTGCGCCAGCACGAGCGCGACGACCGCGTCGGACTCCCCGGCGAGAGCCATCGAGATGCTGCGCGCGGAGCGGGACTCGACGTTCAGGAACGGCCGCTCCTGCCGGCGCCGCTCCTGGATCTGCCCGAGGACGTGATTGGCGGCCTCCGCGCCGAGCGTCTTCTCCAGCATCGCGGAGAGCTCGCCTTCGCTCTTGGTCGTCACCGGCCGCGGCCCGTTGACCTGGCGCGCGAGGTCGAGGTACAGCTCGCTCAGCGAGTCGGCCTTCAGCAGCGAGCCGTCCAGCGAGGACATGGCCTCGACGACCTCGCCCAGCATCTCGGGCGAGAGCGAGCGCAGGATGTTCTCCGCGTCCGCCTGCTCGAGGCTCAGCAGGAACGCGGCGACGCGCTGGGTTCCGGTTGCGTCGCTCATGCGCGGCTCTCCGCGGTCTCACCCTCGCGCACCCAGCGCGCCAGGATCTCGCCGACGCGTTCGGGGTCGCTGCGGACCAGCTCCTCGACCTGCGCGCGCGCGAGGGCCTCGGGGTCCAGCTCCTCGCCGTCGGCGCCGTAGGCGGCCGCGCCCGAGCCGCCGGCGCCTCTGGGTCCACCGGCGCCGCCGGCGTTGCCCGCCGCCTTGTCGTGAGCGGAGGACTTCAGCGTCCGCAGCAGCAGCACCAGGAAGCCGATCGCGGCGACGATCTCGACCCCGTACTCGAGCAGCATCTCGACCATCGGGTTCGGTCCGGACGGCGCGGAGTCCTCGGCGGGTCCGCCCTCGCCTTCGCCCTCCCCCACGGGTTCGGCGCTGACGAGCGGCGTGACGATCGACTGGAACGCGTCCCTGCGCGGACTCTCGTCCTCGAAGCCGACGGCGGCCTTGACGACCTCCTCCAGCTCGGCCTGACGCTCGTTCAGGCTCTCGTCGAGGAACAGCGACACGCTCAGGCGCTGCAGGGTCGGAGCCGTGCGCACGCGATGGGTGGTCGAGCGCCCCGTCTCGTACTGCTTGCGGTCGTCCTTCGTGGTCGCCAGGGCCTCGCTGGGCGCGGCCGCGGGGCCCGTCGCGAAGCCCGCGTTGTCCACGCCGAAGCCGTCGCCGATCAGGTTCGAGCCGGTTCCCGGCGTCCCGCCGACGCCCGACGATCCGCCGGAAGGCGTCTCGGTCTTGCTGGACTCCTCGGAGACGATGACTTTGACCGGGTCGACGACCTCCGAGATCATCGTGCTGCGATCGTGGTCCCACTCCGACGTGACCGTGACGAACGCGCGTCCGGCGCCGAGGGCGAAGTCCAGCGCCTCGTTGGCCTTGCGCGCCAGCTCGCGGTCGTACTGCGTCGAGTACTCGATCAGCGACGTGCCGTCTCCGAAGCCGTCGCCCGTGGGGTCGTACAGGCTGCGGCCCGCCTGGTCGGAGAGGACCAGGTTCTCGGGCGGGATGTTGAACCGGTGGCGCACGATGCGCGCGATGTTGCGCGCCTGGTCCTCGTTCAGGTCCGAGCCCGAGCGCAGCTGCAGGACCACCGAAGCGGTCATCTTCTCGCCCCGGCGCAGGGGCGAGGGGTCGGGAACGGACGTCGTCACGAGCGCGCGCGTCACGAAGTCGAGGGCCTCGAGCTGGCGCTCCAGCTCCTGCCACTCGCGCTTCAGGACGGTCTGGTTGCGCTCGCCGGAGCTCATGAAGACGCTGCCCGCGCCCTTGTCGCTCGTCGTGATGCCCGTCGCCGCGCGCTCCAGTGCGCCGGCGATCGCGACGCTGTTCTGGGCGGCGTAGTAGTCGCTCTCGTCGACGTAGACGAAGAACGGCGCCGGCGGCTGGCTGACCTTGAAGCGCACGCCGCCTTCGGCCAGTGCCTTCTGGACGGCGGCGCTCTCGGCGTCGGTCAGCTCGCTGTACAGCAGCGTGAAGTGCGGGCTGCTCGCGACGGTCCCCGCGATGGAGACGACGCCGACGATGGCCGCCACGACGAGCAAGGCGGAGACCTTGGCTCGCGTGCTGGCCGCCTGGAGCTTGGCGAAGATGGCTTGCAGATCGGGACTCATGAGGAACCGTTCAGACGCTCATCCGCATGACTTCGCGGTAGGCGTCGATCAGCTTGTTGCGGACCTCGAGGGCGAAGCGGTACGAGATCTCGGACTCCTTGAGGCGCAGCGCGACCTCGTGGAGGTCGGTGACCTCGCCGGCGACCAGATTGGCGGGCAGGCGGTCGACGGCCTGGACCGCCTGGTCGACCTTGGCGAGACCCTCTCCCAGGGCCTCGTCGAAGCGCGGCACCTGCGCCGCGTCGGTGGGAGCCGTTCCCCCGTTCGGTACGGGTACGGAGCCGCCGAGTCCGTCCGACAACTGCCGCGCGAGGCGGTCGTGGTTGCGGCGGGCCGCGTCGATCGCCGCTCGGGCGAACTCGCTGCTCGATCGAATTCCGTCCACCATGGCTCACCTCCGCGCTAGCGCGCGAGCTGCAGGGCCCTCTCCGCCATCCGCACGAGACCCTCCTGCGCCCGCAGGTTGGCGTCGTAGGAGCGCATCGCGGCGATCAGGTCGGCCATCTCGCGCGTGACGTTGACGTTGGGCAGCTCGACCCAGCCGTTCGGATCGGCGTGCGGGTGCGCGGGGTCGTGAATCCGCTCGGTCGGAGTCGAGTGGTCGATCGAGACGCGGCCGACGCGCACACCCGTCGGCTGGATGTCGCCGTTGGCGAGCTTCGTCAGGATCGGCTCGAACTGCACCTGGCGCCGCAGGTACGGCCCGCCGTTCGGGCTGGTCGTCTGCGCGTTGGCGATGTTGGCCGAGATGACGTCCACGCGGACGCGCTCGGCGGACAGCGCGGTCGCGGCGGACCGCATGCCTTGAAAAATCGAGTCGAACGCCATGATCAGGGACCTTCCAGGCTGTGTTGCAGGAGCCTGCCGCGCGTCTCGACGATCGCGGCGTAGGTGTCGAACATGAGCTGGTTCTCGCGCATCGCGGAGAGCTCGAGCTCCATGGTCACGTTGTTGCCGTCCTCGCGGGTCGGCGTCACGAAGTCCTCCTCGATGCGCGGCTGGATCTTCCTGGCCTCCGCCTCGCCGCGCGGCAGGGCCTCGCGCAGGAGCTCCTCGAACCGCAGCACGCGCCGGCGGAATCCCGGCGTGTTGTGGTTCGCGAGGTTGCCCTCGATGACCTTCGCGCGCTGCACGGTGGCCGACATGAGCCGGCGCAGCAGGTCGGTGTCGAAGCGGGTCTCCATGGTTGCCTCAGGCCACCAGGCCGGCCTGGCGCCAGGCCTTCATCTTGTTGCTGAGGGTTCGCGCGGTGACGCCCAGGCGGCGCGCCGCCTCGGTCTTGTTCCCGCCGGTGCAGTCGAGCGTCGCGAGGATCGCCTCGCGCTCGATGTCGGCCAGCAGCCGGTTGGCGAGCAGCGATCCGGTGCCCGACAGGCTGGCGGCCGGCTTGGAGAGCTCGAGTCGCGTCGAGGTCCCCGGGCCGAAGCTCAGGTCCTCCGGGCCGATCTCGGAGCCGTTCATCAGCACGACGGCGCGCTGCACGACGTTCTCCAGCTCGCGCACGTTGCCCGGCCAGCCCCACTGGAGGAGCTGGGCCTGCACCTCCGGCGAGAGCGTTGGGGTCTCCATGCCGTTGCGCCGCGCGTAGGTCTGGGCGAAGTGCTGCGCGAGCGGAAGCACGTCGTCCCCGCGCCGGCGCAGCGGCTGCATGTGGATCGGAAGGACGTGCAGGCGGTAGTAGAGGTCCTCGCGGAAGTGGCCCGAGGAGACCTCGGCGGCCAGGTCGCGGTTGGTCGTGGCGACGACGCGCACGTCGACCTTCAGCGTGCTCGTGCCGCCGACGCGCTCGAACTCCTCCTCCTCGAGCACGCGCAGCAGCTTGGCCTGCAGGTTGGGCGAGATCTCCCCGATCTCGTCCAGCAGCAGCGTGCCGCCGTCGGCCAGCTCGAAGCGGCCTTCGCGGGCCTT
>CAYGPA010000463.1:638-4519 GCA_964351535.1 uncultured Planctomycetaceae bacterium | reverse complement strand
GCCCGTGAACCGGGCGGGATCGAAGGCCGCGGCCAGCGGATCGCTCGTGTCGCCCCGGAGCAAGTCGGCCGCGAGGCGTCCGACGGCGGCGGAGGCGACCATGCCGTGGCCGCCGAGGCCGGCGACCCAGAAGAGACCGGCGACGTCGGGGTCGGGTCCGACGAGGAAGCGTCGGTCGCGCGCGAACGTCCGCATGGCGGCCCAGGTGCTGGCGACGCGCGCGCCGGCGTGGCTCGGCAGATGGCGGGCGACCTTGCGCGCGGCGTCCTCGCGTACGCCGAGGTCGACGACGCAGCGGTCGGGGTCGACGTCCTCCTCGTCGCAGACGCAGATCAGGAGGCCGCCGCTCTCGGGTCGCGCGTAGAAAGCGTCGCCGAGCGTCCAGACGATCGGCGCCCGCGCGTCGATGGCGGGATCGGGCACGGTCGAGAGCAGGTGACGCCGCGTGGGGCGCAGCGCGACGCGCGAGCCCGCCTTCGCGCCCAGGCGACCGGCCCAGCCGCCGGCGGCGATCACCACGGTGTCCGCCTCGATCTGCTCGCCGCTCTCCAGCAGCAGCGTCAGCGGCGCGCCGCCGCCCACCTCGAGGTCGACGACCTCGGCTCCCGTCTCGATGGCCACGCCTCCTGCGCGGGCGCCGCGCGCGTAGCCGAGCAGGAGCTCGTGGATGTCGATGCGGCCCTCGCCGGGGGAGAAGAGTCCGCCGGCGGTCGCCGCGCCGTAGTGGGGGGCCAGCCCGCGCACGCCGTCCGCGTCGACCTCGCGCAGCTCGAGACCCGGCGGCGCCTGGGCGCGCACGCGGTCGAGCGCCGGGGCGCCCTCGTCCGCGGGCAGCAGGAGCCCGCAGCGGTCGACCAGCGGCTCGTCGCAGAAACCCGGCGGCGGATCCTGCAGGAAGCGCGCGCCCTCGGCGCCGGCGCTGCGCAGCGCGGCGTCGCCGATCAGGGTGCGCAGGATCGCGGCGTTCAGGCCGCTCGAGTGCGCGCCGAGGCTCGCTTCGCGTTCGAGCAGGACGACGTCGACGTCCGCCCTCGAGCGTCCGAGAAAGTAGGCCGTCGACAGGCCGGCGGCTCCGCCGCCGAGGATCGCGATGCGCTGGGACACGGTCGCCGCACAGTCTACTGCCCCGGAGCAGCCCCACGGACCGCAATCGGCGGACTCGAACGGCGGGCGCGGCGGTCGAAGACTCGACGGCTGCGAGTCAGGGGAGCTTCGCGGGCGGGCGTCCGCTGAGCGCGAGCCGGAATCGGGTGCCGAGGGGGAAGCCCTCGCAGTCCATGGCCCGCAGCCACGCCCGCTCGGTGTTCGCGGAGAACCACAGGACGTCCTCGTAGCTGACGGTGAACATCGAGTTGGCGATCCCGGCGGGGCTGGACGTCAGCTCGCCGCCGCCCTCGATGAGCCGCGGGTCGATCGCGAGGGGAGCGCCCGGCGCGCGCAGGGCGCACGCCAGCTCCAGAGCCGTCGGCAGCCGCGCGCCGCGCCAGCGCGCGTAGGCCTGCGCGACGACCCACCAGACCTCGGCTTGCTCCCGCGCGTCGCGCGCGTCGAGGTAGCTCCAGAGCTTCTTGCGATAGTGCTCTCCGAGCTCGTCGAGCTCCGGCGGGCACGCCTCCGCGAACTCCCGCAGGTCGCCCCAGGTAATCGGCTCCGCGCTGATCCAGAACGACTCGCCCGCGGTCATGTCCCGCTGTCGGATCGGCGCCAGGTCGCGGACGACTCCAGTCCAGGAGATCGCCTCGACGAACGACCGCTCGGTCCACTCGATCTCGACCAGGCTCGCGCGCAAGCGCGGGTCGATCGGTCGCAGCTCCATCTCGCGGCGGGGGTCGCTCCACCGGATCGGGAAGTCGCCCTCGCGCTGGAGCTCGGCGGTGCGTGGGTCGCGCAGCTGCAGGCGGTAGAAGCCGGTGGGGAGCGTCAGAGGGAGTTCGCCGCGCACCGAGGCCGGGGGGACTTCGTGCTCGACGAACAGCGGCAGGAGGCGCGTCGGGTCGCGCGTGCTCGAGCGCTGCGCGGCGAGCCAGACGGCGACCTCCGCATCCGGCAGCACGAGCTGCACGCGGCCGCCGTCGCGGTCGACGCGGTTGTGGTCGCACTCGGGGCACAGGGCGCGCTCCTGGGCGAGGACTCCCCGCCACGGGGCCAGGTCCAGGTCGTAGCCATAGGCCTCGGTGCGCTCGCGTTCCTGGCGCAAGACCGACGCGAGGCGAGCCGACAGGGCGTCGATCGACTCCGCGACGTCCGGCCCGGCGGGCGCGAAGAGCAGCGTGGCCGCCTGGCGACCGTCCAGCCGCGCGGCGCGTGCGCGCCAGTCGACGGCTTCCTGGAACGAGAGCTGGAACTCGTCGGGCAAGGTGACCTCGTCGAGCGACTCGCGGGCCGCGCGGACCTCCGCGAGGAGCTGCAGGCGGTCGCCGCGGTGCTCCGCGAGCCAGGCCATGCAGGCACCGGCCAGCAGCACTAGGATCATGGCACCGAGAGCGAGCAGCTTGTGCCGATGGCGCCGCGCGGCCGAGAGCAGCACCGCGCGAGGGGCCGAGCTCAGCGAGATGGAGCGGTGGTCGAGGAAGGCCTCGAGGTCCTCCGCCACCTCCATCATCGTGCCGTAGCGGTCCTCGGGTCGCGCCTCGAGGCAGTGCAGCGCGATGCGCTCGAGGTCCGGGGGAATCTCGCGCGACACCGAGCGCGGTCGCGGCAGGGTCGCGAGCTCGATCGCCCGTCGCGTTTCCTCCGTCGTCTCGCGTTCGAACGGATTGACGCCGGTCAGCAGCTCGACCAGCAATATGCCGAACGAGAAGACCTCGCTGCGTGTGTTCGTGCCGATGGACGCGGTGCGGAGCTGCTCCGGCGCCATGTACGCGGGCGTGCCCATGAGGAGCTGCGTGGCGCGTGGCGACATGTCCTCCGTGCAGTGAACGGACGCGAGACCGAAGTCGATGATCACCGGCCGGAGACCCGCCGTCACCAGCACGTTCTCGGGCTTCAGGTCGCGGTGCAGAACGCCGCGCGCGTGGCAGTACGCGAGCGCGAGTGCGAGCCGCAGCGCGAGCTGCGAGCGCGCGCTCATCGACTGCAGCTCGCGCGCGAAGTCGACGGTCCGGCGGTCGTCGAGCGGTTCGCCGGCGAGGGCGTCCAGCACCGACCGCAGGGGCGAGCCGTGGAGGCGCTCCATGACGACGTAGGCCAGTCCGTCGTCCTCGCCCACCTCGTGCACGCGAACGACGCCCTCGTGGTCCAGGGCCGCCAGCGAGCGACCCTCGCGCAGCATCCATCCGTGGACGTCCGGCGTTCCGAGCTCGAACGGCGACATCACCTTCAGGGCGACCTCGCGCTGCAGCTCCGGGTCGCGGGCCAGGTACACCTGCGAGTGCTCGCCGCGACCCAGCGGGCGCACGAGCTCGAAGCGACCGACGCGCGACGCCGGCCGCAGGCGCGGCCGCGGGGCGGCGATCCCGGTGGAGCGCAGCGCGCCGCCCATCGTGTGCAGGGTCTCGTAGACCTGGATGCGCCGGTTCAGCTCCTCGGACACGGGGCCCGCGCGCAGCAGCAGCGCGCCCGCGTTGGGCTGCCGGCCGCCCTCGCGCTCCTCCAGGTACTCCGCGAAGAGCTCGTCGGCGAACCTCTCGGGAGGTCCCTCTTCCGCCGTGTGAGCCATGGTGACGATCGCGGTCTCCGTTATACCGCGCTCCGAGGACGACCCCGGACTATTCACGACGCGTAGATCGAAACGGCTCAACTCGGTGCCTGACGGTGCTTTGCGGGCGCCGGCCCCGTTCGCAAAGTGCCGGCAGGCGCCGGTCGTGGCGTCAGGCGTACTTGCTCACGCGCTGCCCGAGGAGGCTCAGCGCGCGGTGGAGACGGTGCCGGGCCGCGTCGAT
>CAYGPA010000463.1:0-628 GCA_964351535.1 uncultured Planctomycetaceae bacterium | reverse complement strand
GTCCGTCGCGATCTGCTTCAAGGTCAAGCCTTCGATCGTGCTGTCCCAGACGATCTTGCGGTCCTCCGCGGGGAGCCCCGACAGGGCCGCGAACAGGCCCTCGCGGGTTTCCTTGCGCGAGGACACCGAGCTGGGGGACCTATCACCGGGGCGCATCGCGGGCGTGTTGTCGGCCCCGACCCCGTGCACCTCGGCGTCGATGTCGCGGCGGCGTCGCTGGTAGTGCCGGATCCGGTCCTGCAACTGGCTCTTCGCGACCCTGCGCAGGAACTCCCGGAACCTCTTCGAGTCGCGGTACTCGATCAGGGACACGCGCTCGCAGGCCTTCATGAAGGTCGCCTGCAGCACGTCGTCGATGTCGAACAGGTGCTGGAGCCTGCCGTTCAAGTCGCGGCGCACGGCCTGCCTGAGCCACGCACCGTGCCGGAGGTACAGGACCTTCCACGCCTCGCCGTTCAGCGCGCGCAGGTCGGCGACGAATTCCTCTTCGTCCTCGGACGGCGGATCGTTCGGTTCGGGTGTCATGAGCGGGGCCTGGACTTGCCCGGGCCGACCCCATTCTAGACACACCGTGCGCTTTGCCCAGGGGGTTCCGAGTCGGGGGACCCGGTCGAGCCGGGTACGCGGG
>CAYGPA010000462.1:0-4520 GCA_964351535.1 uncultured Planctomycetaceae bacterium | reverse complement strand
CCTCGCGCAGGTCGAAGAGGCGCGCGTCGGCGAGGCCCTGCGGGGTGCGGCGGAACGCGAGCTTCCAGCGCCCGTCGAAGCGCACGGCCTCGAGGTCGCCGAACTGGGCGAGGTGCATGCGCGGCTCGCGGGCCGCACCCGCGCCTCCGCGGATACGCGGCATCAGGTCGCTGCCCTGGACCCCGGTCGGCGGTTCGACGTCGAGCGCCGCCGCGATCGTGGGCGCGACGTCGACGTGCTGCACGACGTCGGCGATGCGGCCGGCGAAGCGACCGTCGGGGAAGCGGATCAAGAGCGGCACGCGCAGCTCCTCCTCCCACACCGTCGTGTGGCCGATCCAGTCGTGGTCGCCGAGGACCTCACCGTGGTCGCTCGTGAACACGACGATCGAGCGCTCCAGGAGACCGCGCGCGCGCAGTCCGTCGAGGAAGCGCCCGAGGGCCGCGTCGGCCGCGGCGATCTCGGCGCGGTAGAGGTCGCGCACGTACCGGCGCTCGTCCGGTCCGATGCGGCCGGACTCGAGCAGCGGCTTGAAGTCGCTCATCCCGCAGAGCCCCGCCACCGAGAGCTCGCCCGCGTACCGGGCCGCGAACTGCTCGCGCTGCGCGTCGGGCGGCTCGTAGGGGCAGTGCGGGTCGTAGCCGTGCACGAGCAGGAAGAACGGCTCGCGGTCGCGCTCGTCGACCCAGGCGAGCGCGCGCGGCGCCACGTCCTCGACGTTGCGCGTGTAGGGCAGGCGCGGTGTCCCCACCCAGCTCTCGAAGGTCGCGAACCCGTGCGCGTGACCCAGCTCCGCGCGCAGCGATCCGTGGCCGGTGAAGGCGGCGGTGTCGAAGCCTTCCTCTGCGAGCCGGGCGGCCAGCGTGGTCCGCGGCTCGACGGCGACGTGGTTGGTCCGCAGGCCGTGGCGGTGCACGAACTGGCCCGTGAAGAGGCTCATGTGGCTCGGGGCCGTGCCGCTGCTCTGGGCGAGGCACGTCTCGAAGAGGACCGACTCGGCCGCGAGGCGGTCGAGGCTCGGGGTCACGCCGGGCGGGCCGCCGTAGCAGGTCAAGGCGTCGGCCCGGCACGTGTCCAGCGAGATCAGGATCAGGTTCGGGCGCGGAGGCTCCGGCACCCCGCAGGCCGCGACCGCGAGCAGCGCGGCCGCGTACCTCCGGGGCCGGCGGCGGACTTCCCGCTCACGGTGTCGGCTCGTGGGCATCGCCGCACGGTAGCGGCGGGCCGCGAACGGATCCACGCGGCGGTGGAGGACCGCGGGCGGCCTCGCTAACCTTGGACGCCGGTCCACCCGCCGCGGACGGACCTCCCGGATCCCCCCTGGACCTTCGCTTCGAGGAGTCGATGGCGCACCTACTGATCGCCGGTTGTGGTTACGTCGGAACGGCCCTGGGCCTGCGCTTCGCGCGCGACGGCAACGTGTCCTGGGGCATCCGTCGCGACACGTCGAAGCTGCCGCACGAGATCCGCCTCTTCCAGGCCGACCTGACCGTCGCCGGCATGCTGCGCAAGCTGCCCGACGAGACCAGCCACGTCGTGTTCGCGGCGGCTCCCGGCGAGTCGACCGAGAAGGCCTACCGCGAAACGTACGTCGACGGCCTGAAGACGCTGCTCGGCGCGCTCGAGAAGCAGCGCATCGACGTCCGGCGCTTCGTGTTCGTCTCCAGCACCGCGGTGTACGCACAGGAGGGCGGCGAGTGGGTCGACGAGGACTCGCCGACCGAGCCCGCGGACTTCCGCGGCCAGGTGCTGCTCGAGGCCGAGGAGCTCGTGAACGCGAGCCCGTTCCGCTCCGTCGTCGTGCGCCTCGGCGGGATCTACGGCCCCGGCCGGGAGCGCCTGATCGAGCGCGTGCGCGCCGGCCACCGCACCGCGGGCTCCGAGCCCGTCTACCGCAACCGCATCCACCTCGAGGACTGCGTCGGCGTCCTGTACCGCACGCTGGCCCTGGCCGAACCCGCGGAGACTTATCTCGGCGTCGACTCCGAGCCCGCCGACCAGCGCTCGGTCGAGCGCTGGCTGGCCGAGCGCATGGGGTTGCCCGCGGAGGCCGCCGCGCAGGAGGAGGCCGCCGAGTCCGCGTCGGCCGCCGAGTCCCCGGAGGCTGCCGAGTCCCCGGAGGCTGCCGAGTCAACCGGAGCACAGCGGGGCACCGGCAACAAGCGCTGCCGCAACGACCGCATCGTCGCGACGGGCTACGAGTTCCGCTATCCGACCTTCCGCGAGGGCTACGGCGCCCTGCTCGCGGCGCAGTCCGTCGCGTCCTGACGCGCGGCCGCGGTCCCCGGGCGGCGCCTCCTCGCGCGGGAGAGCGCTCGGCGCGCGGTTCCCGCGGGTGGGCAGGCGGTCGGGCCGGGTGGGCCGGTAGACTGTTCGGAGACCTTCTCCCGCAGCCTCGAACCCCACACCAGGGCACCTGCGCCATGACCTCGATCTCCCGTTTGCTTCCGCTGCTCCTCGCCTTCTCCCCGGCGACCCTCGCGCTCTCCCAGGAGCCGGAGACCGCCGCCGACGTGCGCACGACCGCGGCGCCGACGCAGGAGCGCGGCCTCACGCCGCGCCAGATGGAGAGCCTGCGCGCCGTCACGTCCGCGGCCATGTCGCCCGACGCATCGCACGTCGCGTACACCGTCAGCGTGCCGCGCAATCCGGGGGTCGACGACGACGGCGGCGCCTGGACCGAGCTGCACGTCCACGACCGCGAGGCCGGGACCTCGCGCGGCTTCATCACGGGCGAGAACAACGTCTCCAGCGTGAAGTGGATGCCCGACGGCCGCCACATCTCGTTCCTGACCAAGCGCGGGGACGACGAGGCGACTTCGCTCTACGTCATCCCCGTCGACGGCGGCGAGGCGCGCCGCGCCGTCGGTCTCGCCGACTCGATCGGCGACTACGCGTGGAACGCCGACGGCTCGGCGGTGGCCTTCGTGTCGCGCGAGCCGGAGGACGAGGACCTCGAGAAGCTGCGCAAGAAGGGCTTCAAGCAGGAGATCTACGAGGAGGACTGGCGCCACCGCCGCCTCTTCGTCGCCACGCCGTTCGAGGATCACGACGACCTCGAGCCGCTGCCGATCGAGGGCTCGGTCTACGACGTCGAGTGGAGCCCGGTCGACGACCGGCTGGCGATCGTCACGGCGCCGACGCCGCTGGTCGACGACAGCTACATGGCGAAGACCATCCACGTCGTGTCCACGAGCGGCGACGTGCTGACCTCCTTCGACAAGCGCGGCAAGCTCGGGCACGTCCACTGGAGCCCGGACGGCCGCCGCCTGGCGATCGTGGCCGCCGCGGACATCAACGATCCGACGGCCGGGCGTCTGATGGTGGCGCCCGCGGCCGGCGGGACCTTCGAGGAGGTGCTGCCCGGCTGGGAGGGCGACGCGCGCGACATCGAGTGGGCGACCGCGGAGAGCATCCTGATGCTGGGCTCCGAAGGCGTGGCCAGCGTGTTCTACGAGGTCGCCGTGGAGGGTGGCGAGGTCGAGGCGATCCACCGCACCGACGCGGTCGACCTCGCCTCGATCGACTTCTCCGCCGATCGCCAGCACGCGGCCCTCGTGGTCAGCTCGCCCACGCACCCGTCCGAGCTCTTCGGCATGAGCCATGGCGACGAGGCGCCCGCGCGCTGGAGCGACTCGAACCCGTGGCTCGCCGACGTCGAGCTCGCTCCGCAGGAGGTCGTGCGCTACCAGGCCCGCGACGGCGTCGAGCTCGAGGGCATCCTCGTGCGGCCGCTGAACCAGCACATCGGCCCCGTGCCGCTGGTCCTCGTGGTTCACGGCGGCCCCGAGTCGCACTACCGCAACGGCTGGATGTCGCGCTACGCGAACCCGGCCCAGACGCTGGCCGCGCGCGGCTTCGCCACGTTCTTCCCGAACTACCGCGGCAGCACCGGCCGCGGCCTGGAGTTCGCCAAGCTCTCCCAGGGCGACCCCGCCGGCAAGGAGTTCGACGACTGCGTCGACGCCGTCGACCACCTGATCGCCGGCGGCCTCGTGGACAAGGACAAGGTCGGCGTGACCGGCGGCTCCTACGGCGGCTACGCGACCGCGTGGATGTCGACCTACTACTCCGAGCGCTTCGCCGCCGGCGTGATGTTCGTCGGCATCTCCGACAAGGTGTCGAAGTGGGGCACCACCGACATCCCCGAGGAGGAGTACCACGTCCACGCCCGCCACCGCGTGTGGGACGACGTCGAGGGCCAGAACGGCTGGCAGTTCTTCCTCGAGCGCAGCCCGATCTACTACGCCGACCAGAACCAGACGGCGCTCCTGATCCTGCACGGCAAGGACGACCCGCGCGTCGATCCGGGCCAGTCGCGCGAGCTCTACCGCCACGTCAAGACGCGCGGCGAGGGCCCGGTGCGGCTCGTCTACTACCCCGGCGAGGGGCACGGCAACCGCAAGGCCGCCGCGCGCTACGACTACTGCCTGCGCATGCTGCGCTGGATGGAGCACTTCCTGCAGGAAGGCGGCACCGAGAAGCCCGACTGGCGCATCGAGTACCCCTCCGACGAGAAG
>CAYGPA010000461.1:0-4523 GCA_964351535.1 uncultured Planctomycetaceae bacterium | reverse complement strand
AGCTCGTACGGCGCCGTCTCGGCCTCGAGCGGCTCCGTGGCGACGTTGTCGCGCGGATAGCGCGTGAAGGACGGCCCGTCGTCGTACGTGCGCATGAACTCGAGCCCGGCGCGCAGGGTGACCTCGTCGCTGGCCGCGATCAGCGCGGCCTTCGGGAACGAGCGGAACATCGACACGTCCATGAAGCCGTGGTGCACGGCGCCGTCGCCGCCGACGTAGCCGGCGCGGTCCATGCAGACGCGGACGGGCAGGCCCTGCAGCGCGACCTCCTGGAACACCTGGTCGAGCGCGCGCTGCGAGAACGTCGAGTAGACCGCGAAGAAGGGCTTGATGCCGGCCTTCGCCATCCCCGCGCACATGTCCATCGCGTGGCTCTCGCAGATCCCGGTGTCGAGCGTGCGCTGGGGGAACTGCTCGATCAGCTTGGCGACGCCGGTGCCGTCCGGCATGGCGGCCGAGACCGCGAAGATCTTGTCGTCGCGGTTCATCAGGTCGACCATCGCGTCGGCGAAGGCGGACGTGAACGAGCGGCCGCCGGACTTCACCTCGACGCGGCAGCCCTCGACCGTGAACGGCTTGGGCGAGTGGAACGCCGTCGGGTCGCCGCTGGCGAAGTCGAAGCCCTTGCCCTTGACCGTCTTGCAGTGCAGGAGGATCGGCTGCTCCGAGTCCTTCACCGCGTTCAGCATCGAGATCAAGGTCGGCAGGTCGTGCCCGTCGATCGGTCCGAGGCACTGCAGCCCGAACTGGCTGAACATGTGCTCGGGGTGGACGGCGGCCTTCACGGCCTCCGTCGCGCGGTGGCTGAGGTCCTCGAGCGCGCCGCTGGCCGGCAGGCGACGCAGCACGGCCTTGCCGCGCGTGACGAGATCGCCGAAGCGCGAGTGCACGAGCATGCGGTCGAAGTAGCGCGCCATGGCGCCCTGGGGCTTCGCGATCGACATGCCGTTGTCGTTCAGCACGACGAGGAACTGGCGCCCCAGCGTCCCGGCGTTGTTCAGGCCCTCCATCGCCACGCCGTTGACGATCGACGCGTCGCCGATCAGCGACACGACGCGGCGGTCGCCCTGGCCCTGCAGCGCGTCGCCGCGGGCGAGTCCGACCGCGGTCGAGATCGCCGTGCCGGCGTGCCCGACGCTGAAGAGGTCGTACTTGGACTCGCTGGGTTCCGGGAAGCCCGCCATGCCGCCGGCCTGCCGCAGCTTCGGCAGCAGGTGCGCGCGCCCGGTCAGGAGCTTGTGCGGGTAGCACTGGTGGCCGACGTCGAACAGCAGGCGGTCGTGACCGAAGTCGAAGACGTAGTGCAGCGCGATGGTCAGCTCGACCACGCCGAGGTTCGGCGCCAGGTGGCCGCCGCTCTTCGAGACCTGCTCGCAGATCGCCTCGCGCATCTCCAGGGCGAGCTGGGGGAGCTGGTCGATGTCGAGCGCCTTGAGGTCGGCCGGGCTCTCGATCTTGGATAGCAGCTTGTCCACCATGTCTTGATTCACTTCGTCCTGACGGCCAGCCAGTCGCAGAGCTCGCGCAGGGGCTCCGCGGCCGGGCCGAAGGTTGCGGACGCCTCGAGGGCGTCCCGGCGCAGGCGTTCGACTTCGCGCCGGCTCTCCTCGATACCGAGGACCGCCGGGTAGGTCAGCTTGCCCTGTTCCACGTCTTTCCGGGCCGTCTTGCCCAGATGTTCGGTGCTCTGCGTGACGTCGAGGACGTCGTCGACGACCTGGAACATCAGGCCGACGGCCGCGCCGTAGCGCGTCATCGCCTCGAGCTGGTCGTCGCTCGCGCCGCCGCTGATCGCGCCCATGCGGCACGATCCGCGGATCAGCGCCTCGGTCTTGTTGCGGTGGATCCGCTGCAGGCGCTCGAGGTCCGGCGTGTCGTCGCCCTCCTCGGGCAGCGTGTCGTAGACCTGGCCCGCGATCATGTCGTTGGTCGCGACGGCGAGCTCGCGACAGAGGCTTCCGGCGCGCGCGGCGTCGGGCGTGTGCGCGGCCAGGAGCTCGAAGGCGAGGCCGAGCATCGCGTCGCCGGCCAGGATGGCCATGGCCTCGTTCGCGTGCTTGTGCAGGGTCGGCCGACCGCGACGCAGGTCGTCGTCGTCCATCGCCGGCAGGTCGTCGTGGACCAGGCTGAAGTTGTGCACGAGCTCCATCGCGACGGCGGAGGGCAGCGCCAGCTCCGGGTCGCCGCCGACGGCCTCGCAGCTGCGCAGCACGAGCATCGGGCGCACGCGCTTGCCGCCGGCGAGCAGGACGTACTCGAGCGCCGCGTGCAGGTTCCGCGGGAGCGGTCGCTCGGCCATCCACCCGGCCAGGCACTCCTCGAAGCGCTGGGCCGCGGCCCCGGCCGACGGCGGACCCCCGGCCGCGGAGGTCCCGTGGGCGGGGTCGGTCTGGGGGAGAGTCCTGTTCATGGTGGGTGTGCCGGAGCAGCGGCGCCGGGCGGCCGGCGGAGATCCCCTGGCGAGCCTTGCCGATCCCGCCCCCCGTCGGTACGGGGCGGTGCGGTGCGGGGCGGCGCGGGGCCTGTCGGGAGGTCCGATGGGCGCCCGGGGAGGCTCCAACCTGAACCAACGTCTCAGAATGCCAAGCCCGAGCCCGCTTTTCGAATCCGAGGGGCACAGTTCCGCGAGCCATGCGTAGCTCGCATGAAGGCATTTCGGAACCCCTGCTCGACCCGGGAGTCGCCCAGGAGGCCCCCCGGGGATCGGTCCGGATCGTCCTCGAAGGCCGCTGGCGGTGTCCAGGACCCACTCCGCGGCCGCGCTCGCGGCCCCTCGCTTGAGCGGCGGAGGCGGTCCGGGATACCCTCGCCGGGTCGGGGCGGGTCCACGGCGGTCGCGCGACGGCTGCGCGCCCGCCTCCATCGTCTTTCAGCCCGTCCCCATGGAAACCCCCGAAGTCGTGGCTCGTCGCGAGTCCTCCCGAGGCGAGCCCGGAGCCTCCTCGACGCCCCCGCGCGCGGGCGAGAGCACGCGGGCCGACGCCCGCCCCGACCCCGGGCCGGCGCGCCCGGACCGCGGCGGGGACCTGGCCTACCAGAACGCCATCCTGCCCGGCGTGTCGCGAACCTTCGCGCTGACCATCCCGGTCCTGCCCCCGGGCCTGCGGGACGTCGTGGCGAACAACTACCTCTTGTGCCGCATCGCGGACACGATCGAGGACGAGGCGCGGCTGCCGTTCGAGGAGAAGCGCGACTTCTCGCGCCGGTTCGCGGCCGTCGTGGCGGGAACCGAGGACGCCGAGTCCTTCGCCGCCGAGCTGCATCCGCTGCTGTCGGAGCGCACGCTCGCCGACGAACGCGACCTGGTGCGCAACGCGGCCAGCGTCGTGCGCGTGACCCACGGCTTCGGAGAGCGCCAGCAGGCCGCCCTGGCGCGCTGCTTGCGCATCATGTGCGAGGGCATGGAGCGCTTTCAGGGTCGCGAGGACCAGGTGCGCGGGCTGCGCGATCTGGACGAGCTCGGACGCTACTGCTACTACGTCGCCGGCGTCGTCGGCGAGACCTTGACGGAGCTCTTCTGCGACTACTCCGCGGAGATCCACGCGCACCGCGACGAACTCCTGCCCCTGTCGGTGTCCTTCGGTCAGGGGTTGCAGATGACGAACATCCTGAAGGACATCTGGGACGACAAGGACCGCGGGTTCTGCTGGCTTCCGCGCGAGCTCTTCGCGCGCCACGGCTTCGACCTCGACGAGCTGCGTCCAGGTTCCGGGGATCCGGCCTTCTCCGCGGCGCTCGGCGAGCTGCTCGGCGTCGCGCGCGGACACCTCGAGGATGCGTTGCGCTACACGCTGCTCGTTCCTTCGCACGAGCAAGGCATCCGACGTTTTTGCCTTTGGGCCTTGGGCATGGCAGTCTTGACCCTCAGGAGGATCCACGCCCGACGGAACTTCGCTTCGGGCAAGGAGGTCAAGATCTCTCGCCGCAACGTGAAGACCACGGTGCAGGTCAGCAACCTGGCCACCCGGTCCGACACGGCGCTCCGAATTCTTTTCCGCCTTGCCGCCCGAGGCCTTCCGCGGTCCGACTCCGCCCATGCATGAACCCGGCCCGGACGAGCAGTCGCCCCCCGATCCCCGGGTCCGCAGGGCGCGGAACGGCCGTGACCCCGGTTCGGATGCCCCGGGCCGCCACGGGCTGAACGGCCACGGCGCGGGGTCGCGAACCGCGCCGGTGAACGGAGCCGGGCCGGCGAACGGCTCGCTGGGGGCCTCCGCGGACGCGACGCGGCTTGCCGGGGAGGAGCTCCGCGAACGCTCCGCCACGCTCGGCGCGGCCGCCAGCTCCGCGAACTCCGCCCGCTCCATCGGCGCAACCGGCTCCATCGGCTTCGGTTCGCGCGTGGCCCTCGCGGCGCCGCGCGCGGTCTCCTCCGAAGACGACCTCGACGTGGCCGTCGACACCGCGCGCGACGCGCTCCTACAGCGCCAGGCGCGCGACGGCTCGTGGTGCTTCGAGCTCGAGGCCGACAGCACGATCCCGTCCGAGTACGTGCTGATGATGCACTTCATGGACGAGGTCGA
>CAYGPA010000460.1:0-4531 GCA_964351535.1 uncultured Planctomycetaceae bacterium | reverse complement strand
GGCCGCACCGGAGCTCGTGCGCGCGGGCAGCGACGAGGAGGAGCCCGTGCGGCGCGAGGCCTGGAGAGCGCTCGGCTGCCTCGGGCCCGGCGCGGCGGACGCGCTCTCGATCGCGGCCGTCGAGCTCGGGCCCCCGCACTCGCTGCGCGCGCTGCTCGCGCTCGGCCGACTCGACGCGGACGCCCCCGAGGTGCTCGCCGCCGCGCTGCCGGTCCTCGTGCGCGAGGGCGCGACGCCCGGCGAGCGGGCGGCGGCGGTCGCGGTCGTGGTCCGCGCGGGTACGCGCGCCCAGCCGGACCTGACCGAAGCCCTGGTGCATCCCGCCGCCGAGGCCCGCGCCGCCGCGGCCGTCGCGCTGGGCCTCGTCGGCAGCGAGGACGCGCCCGTTCGCGGCGCGCTGATCGCGGCCACCGAGGACGACGACGCGGACGTGCGCCGGCGCGCCGTGTGGGCGCTGGGTCGGCTGGGCTCGAGCGACGTCGACACGGTCGCGGCGCTGGCGAAGCGCCTCGAGGACGAGTCGCTCGACGTGCAGCACGCCGCGGTGTGGGCCCTCGGCCGCGCGGGGGCCGCGGGCGTTCCCACGCTGCTGGCCGTCGAGCGCGCGCTGTGGGGCCACGCCGTCACCGCGCTCGGCACGCTCGAGCCCGCGGACGCCGAGGAGCCGCTCTTCGAGCTGATCACGTCCGACGACACCGCCGTCGAGCGCTCGCTGTCGGGCGTGCTGCCGATCCAGCGCTGGGGGCCGCGCGCGCGCCACCTGGCGCCGCGCCTCGCGCGGCTGCTCGACCACTCGCGCACGTGGATGCGGATCGCCGCGCTGCGCGCGCTGAACTGGACGGGCTACGACCAACCCGCGATCGCCGACCTGCTCGAGCTCGCGCTGCAGCACGAGGACGCGCGCATCCGCGCGCCGGCCGCCGCGGCCCTCGGCTACGCGACCGGGCGGGACGACACGCTGCTGCTGACGATGGCGCGCATGCTGGGCGACGATCCCGACGAGCGCGTGCGACGCACGCTGGCGTGGGTCCTCGGCGGATTCACGCAGGATCCCGAGCTGGTCGTCCCCGCGCTCGTGCAGGCGCTGGACGACGAGGACGCGATCGTGCGACGCGAGGCGGCGCGCTCGGTCGCGCAGATCGGCCCGCGCGCGTTCCCGGCCGCGCGGCGGCTCGTGCAGGAGCTCGTGCCCGGCGAGGGCGGGGATGCGGAGTTCGCGGAGGCCGCGCGCGACGCGCTGCTCGCGATGAACTCGGAGGCCACGACGACGCTGATCGAGTTCGTCCGCTCGGCCCCGAGCCTCGAGACCGCCGGCGCCGCGATGGAGGTGCTGCTCCGCGCGGGCGCCGTCGACCACGAGGAGCTGCGCGAGCTCTCGCGCGACGACCGCGTCCTCGTCCGGGTGCTGGCCACGCGCGGGCTGCTCGAGCACGGTCTGGCTCCGACCAAGGCCCTGAAGACGTTCATCGACGGCGTGAAAGATCGCCACGACGTCGTGCGCATCGAGGGCGCGCGCGCGCTGGCCGAGCTGGGGTCCACGGCGCGCACGGCCTCGAGCGCGCTGAGCCACGCCCTCGACGACTCGCTGCCGCCGGTGCGCGTCGAACTCGTTCGCGCGATCGCCGCGGTCGACGGCGACCGGCGCTCGGGCGTGCAGGCGCTCGTCCAGACGCTCGAGGAGGACCCCGACGTCACCGTTCGCGCGGCGGCCGCGGAGTGTCTCGGAGACCTCGGAGAGCAGGCCCGGCGCGCGCTGCCCGCGCTGCTCGCGGCGCTCGAGCACGAGGAGGCCGACCTGCGCGTCGCGGCGGCGACGGCCGTCGGCCGGATCGCTCCCGACACGCGCTCCGCCGCCGAGGCGCTGCGCGCGCGGCTCGGGCTCGACGACTCCGTCGCGGTGCGACGCGCGGCGGCGATCGCCCTCGGCCACCTTCCGGAGCCGGAGGAAGACGTGCTCGCCTCGCTGCGCACCGCGCTCGAGGACGAGCATCCCGAAGTGGCCGCTGGGGCCGCGATCGGCCTGGGCTTCGTCGGTCCGGCCGCCACCGCGGACGTGGCGCGCCTGGTCGATCACCTGCTCGCCGACCCGAGCCGTCCGATGCGCGTGGCGTGCGCCGAGGCCCTGGCCGAGCTGGCGGCGCTCGCGCACGAGGCCACGCCGGCGCTCGCGCTGGCCGTCGAGTTCGCGGAGGAGCGCACGCTGCTCGATCCGCTGCTGTCGACCTCGTTCGAGGAGGACCCGCCGCTGCGCCCGTTCGACGAGGACGAGCTCGAGACCGACACCTCGTGGCTCGACGTCCGCGTCGCCGCCGCGCGCGCCCTCGGCGCCGTGGGCCCCGCCGCCGCCGACGCCGTGCCGGCCCTGGAGCGCGCCCTCGTCTCGGGCGACCCGCGCCTCGCCGAGGCGAGCCTGCAAGCCATCGCGCGCATCCGCCCGTAGGGCGCTCCCCACACGACGCAGCCCGCGCCCGCTCTTCGCAGGGATGGCGTAAGAACTCGAGCCACGTGCTCGCCCGGGCGCCGCGCGGGCAGAGAATGGCGGCCTCCCCTGCGAACGGAGACGGAACCGATGCTCGCTCTCGCCCTGATCGCCCCGCTGCTCGCCGTCCAGGCCCAGGATCCACAGCGGCAGTTCGACTTCTGGATCGGTGAATGGTCGGTCCAGAACCGCCACCTGCAACCCGACGGCTCGTGGGTCGACGGCGACGTCACGCGCGCGCGCATCACGCCGGTCTGCGGGGGCGCGGCGGTGCTCGAGGAGTGGGCCGGCCCGTTCCGCGGGTCGTTCATGAACGGCTTCAGCCTGCGCGCGTGGGATCCCGAGCGCCAGGACTGGAACCTGCTGCTCTGCTGGACGACCGACGGCAACAGCAGCTTCGGCACGCTGCGCGGCCGCTTCCGCCACGGGCGCGGCGAGTTCTTCGCGGGCTCGGGCGCGAGCCGGACGCGCTACTCGTTCTCGGACGCGCTGCCGCGCACCGTGCGCTGGGACAGCGCGCGGACGAGTGACGGCGGGGTCACGTGGAAGACGGACTGGATCATGGAGTTTCGCCGCGAGCGCGCGGCGCGCGAGGTCACCCAGGACCTCCTGTTCGCCGAGCCGTGGACCGCGGGCGAGCTGTCGCCGCACGCGCGCGCGCGCGAGCTCGACGGCATGCTCGGGGCCTGGTCGGGCGAGCAGGTCGCGGCCGACGGCGCGCGCCGCGAGGCGCGACTGCGCTGCAAGCTGCTGAACAAGGACTGCCTCGTCCTCGACGTGCTCGAGACGCGCGCCGCGGGCGCCGAGGACTGGAGCGAGCGCCTCACCGTGCGCGGCTTCGTGCCCGGGGCCGGAGCGTGGGAGAGCTGGACGGTCCGCGAGGACAAGAGCCGCCTGCACCGCGCCCAGGGTTCCGGGGGCGACGGCCGCTGGACCTTCGACCGACCCGACGCCGCGACGGGCGCCACGCGGCGCGAGACGATCGAGCTGCGGCCCGACGGCCGCCTGCTGCGGACCGAGGAGCTCGTCCACCCGCGCGGCCCGTCGGAGCTCTTGACCACGACGACGCTGTCGCGCGAGTGACCTCCGTCCGGGGCGGGCCTGCGATCAGCTCTCCGCGCGCGGCCGCCAGAGGGCCAGCCCGACGCCACCCAGCGTCGCGGCGCTGGCCGCGAGCAGCCGCGGCGTGAGCGTCTCGGCGAGCAGCGCGACGCCTCCGAACGCGGCCAGCACGGGCACCGAGAGCTGCACGATCGCCGCGCTGGTGGCGGAGTGGCCGCGCAGGGCTCGGTACCACACCGCGTAGCCGAGGCCGGACGTCACGGCGCCCGAGAGCGCGGCCAGCAGGGCCCCGCGCGGCTCGATCGCGATGCGCTCGCGCGCAACGAGCAGCGCGATCAAGGCCGGCGGCACGGCGAGCGCGAAGTTGCGCGCCGTCGCCGCGGCGGGGTCGCGAACGCCTCGGCCGAAGAGCGAGTAGAGCCCCCACGCGACCCCGGCCGCTCCCATCAGCACCGCGCCGGTCGGGTCGGGGGACGCGAGCCCCGGCGAGACCAGGTACACGACCCCCGCCGCGGCGGCGAGGACGCCGACCGTCTGCAGCGGCGTCCGGCGCTCTCCGCGACGGAGCCCCGCGCCCATCATCGTGAGCTGGACGAGGCCGAAGAGCAGCAGCGCTCCCGTGCCCGCGTCGAGCGTCACGTAGGCGAGCGAGAAGCCCAGGGCGTAGACGAAGAGCGCCAGCGACCCGCGCACGCTCCACGCGCCGCCGCGCAGCGCCACGGGCAGCAGCACGAGCGCTCCACTCGCGATCCGGATGGCCGTGAAGCTCACCGGGTCGATCGCCGCGTCGCGCAGCGCCAGCCGGCAGAGCAGCGAGTTGCCCGCGAAGGCCGCGAGGGCGACGCCGGTCAGCGCGGCCGTGGTCGAGCGAGCCTGGACGGACACCCGGCCAGGCTAGCCCGGACGATTCATGACGCGTAGATCGAAACGGCTCAACTCGGTGTCTGCTGGTGCTTTGCGGGCGCCGGCCCCGCAGCAGCCTGCCGTATG
>CAYGPA010000459.1:0-4533 GCA_964351535.1 uncultured Planctomycetaceae bacterium | reverse complement strand
ATCGTGAACTCGAGCAGGTCGCTCTCGCGCTCGGTGGCGCGCAGCGCCGACTCGATCTTGGCGTCGAAGATGCACTGCTCGTAGGCGTCGTCGGGCGTGTGCCCGTCGAGGCGGCCGGGGTCGCCCTCGAGGGACTGCGCGCGCACGCCTCCTCCGCGCTTCTGCGCCATGCGCCGGTCGATCTCGTCGCCCAGGGTGTAGCGGGCGATCGCCAGCAGCCACGTGGAGAAGCGCGCGCCCTTGGACGGGTCGTGGCGGTCGATCGCGCTCGCGAGGGCCGTCAGCGTCTCCTGCGACAGGTCCTTCACCGTCTCGACGCCGATCCGGCCGCGGCCCCAGCGAGCCAGCTGCGAGCGCAGGACCGGCCCGAAGGTCTCCCAGAGCTCGAACCAGGCGGCGGGATCCCGGGCGCGGAGGCGGGCGACGAAGCTGGTGGTGGCGTCTTGGAGCACGGTTGCAGAGGTCCAGTGTAAGGGGGGAGAGGTCGTCGGGGGGCGGTCCGGGCCCGCTGGAAACCTGCTCCACTGGCCTGGGCACCTTCGGGCCGCCCCTGGTGCGCCCGATGGCCGCTTTTATTCGCTCCCGCGGCGACTCTGCGTCGCCCGCGGCCCCCGCGGGCGTCCGGGGGCTCGTCGCCGGCTCCGGGGAGCCCTCGGGCGGGCGCTGAAAGGGCCTCTCGGGGTTTCCCACTAAGCCTCGTGAAAGCCGAGACGCGGGGTTCGCCAGCCCCGGTTCGAAACGCAGAGACCCCACCGGGGCAGGAGCCAACAATCATGTTCTCGATCTTCAAGCACGTCTTTCGCATCGGTGTGATCGGTGTCCTCGCCACGGGTGTCGTCGGCGGGGCGGCCCTCATGGTCGCCGGTCCCGAGCGCACCAAGGCCGTCATCGACCAGGTCCACGGCGACATCGTGGCCTCGATCGACGAGGCCATCGACGATCCCGTCGCGCTGCGTTCGCAGCTCGTCGAGCTCGAGCGCGAGTATCCCAAGCGCATCGGTCAGGTCCGCGGCGATCTCGCCGAGCTGAACGAGCAGATCCGCCAGCTCGAGCGCGACCGCGACGTCGCCGAGCGCGTCGTCGCCATGGCGCGCGAGGACGTCGCCCGCTACGAGCCCGCTCTCGCCGAGGCCGCCGCCAACCGCGCCCGCGGTGCAGAGCCGCGCGCGAACCTCGTCAGCTTCGGCGACCACGTGCTGAGCTACGACCGCGCCCAGGCCAAGTTCAACCAGATCCAGGGCACGCTCGTGGCCTACACCAACCGCGCCGCCGACGCGGCCCACGACCTCACGTACCTGGGGCAGCAGTCGACGCGCCTCGAGGACCTCCTGGTCCAGCTCGAGACCGAGCGGGCACAGTTCCAGTCGCAGATTGCGCAGCTCAGTCGCCAGGTCGACGCCATCGCGCGCAACGAGCGACTGATCCACCTGCTCGAGAAGCGCAACAAGACCATCGAACAGTGCTCGCGCTTCGAGGTGGTCAGCATCGACCACCTGACCGGCCGCCTGGCCGAGATTCGCAGCCGGCAAGAGGCCGAGCTGGACCACCTGGCCAACGCGACGGAGCAGAGCGACTACGAGGAGCTCGCCCGGATGCAGCTGCGCACCGAGCAGCTGGAGCAGAACCTCCACGGCGAAGAGGGTGTGGACGCTCCGGCCACGCCCAGCTCCTACGAAGTCACCGCGTTCGGCCACTGATCCGCCGGCCGGAAAGCGGGCCGCGCAGGCGACCCGCTCCGGACGCCGGACCGAGTGCAGCGAGGCGTCGCGCCCTGAGCGCGGCGCCTCGTCGTCGTCGTGACCCGAATCGTCGTCGCAGCCCGAATCGTCCTCCCAAGCCGAATCGTTCTCCCAAGCCGAATCGTTCTCCCAAGCCGAATCGTTCTCCCAACCCGACCCGCGCCGCGCGGACCCACCGGTCTCGCGGAACCGGCGCGGCGATGCGCCGCGGGGAGTCCTCGGGCGCGAAATGTTCCGCGGTGCTGGAGCTTTGGACCGTCAGGACCGATCTTCTTGGATCGTGACCGAGTCCATCTCGATCGATCTGCGCGGCTGCAGCCGCTGCGGCCTCGTGCAGAGCGTGCCGACTCTGGAGCCCGGCGCTCGCGCCCGCTGTGCGCGCTGTCGTGCGACCGTGGCGCGCGGCGACCACGCGCGCGGCCGCCACCGGCTCGCGCGCTCGGCGGCCCTGGCCGCCCTGGTGCTCTACCCGCTCGCGATCCACCTGCCGATCCTGCGTATCGCGCGCTTCGGCGAGCTGCGCGAGGCCAGCATCTGGTCGGGCACGCTCGGTCTCTTCGAGGAGGGCGAGCTGCTCGTGGGCCTCGTCGTCTTCACCTGCTCGATCGTGTTCCCGCTGCTCAAGCTCTGCGGCCTGTTCGTCGTCACCGGCGGCCTGCTGCGCGCCGGGCCGCGCGCGCGCGTGTTCCGGATCATCGAGTGGGCGGGGCGCTGGGGGATGCTCGACGTGCTGATCCTCTCGGTGCTGGTCGCCTGGATCCAGTTCGGCGAGGTGCTGCGCATCCAGCCCGGACCCGGCGCGCTGGCCTTCGCCGCGTGCGTGCTGCTCAGCATCGCCGCGGGCGCCCTGCTCGATCCCCACGCGCTCTGGGAGGAGGCCGAGGCATGACCGCCGACGAATCGACTCGCGGGGCCGACTCTCGCCGAGAAGGCTCCCGCGAGGCCGGCGCGCCGGCTCCCGTCGCGCAGGTCGTGCCCGCGGGTGCGGGGCGCGGCGGTCTCGGCGCGTTCGTGCTGCCGCTGCTCGCGATCGCGCTGGCCGTCGTGCTGGCCTTCCGCGAGTGGGGCGAGCGCGGGCTGAAGCTCGTCGTCGTGGCGCGCGCCGGACACGGGATCGAGAGTGGCGACGCCCTGCGCTACCGCGGCATCAAGGTCGGCGAGGTCCGCGCCGTGCGCCTCACCCGCGACCTCGACCTCGTGGAGATCGACGTTCGTCTCGAGGAGGGAGCCGAGGCCATCGGGCGCTCGGGCAGTCGCTTCTGGCTCGTGCGTCCGCAGCTGGGGCTGGACGAGGTGCAAGGCGTCGAGACGATCTTCGGCGCGCGCTACCTCGCCGTGCTCCCCGGCCCCCCCGACGCGCCGGAGGAGCGCCGCTTCGTGGCGCTCGACGAGCCGCCCGTCACCGAGGCGGTCGAACCCGGCGGGCTCGAGCTCGTGCTCGAGGCGCCGCGGCGCTTCGGCCTGGCTCCCGGAGCTCCGGTGGCGTACCGCGGGATCCGCGTGGGCTCGATCCTCGACGTCCGGCTCGCGAGCGACGCGACGTCGGTCGAGATGATCGCCTACGTCCGCCCCGACTACGCGCCGCTCGTGCGCCGCGGCTCGCGCTTCTGGCAGACCAGCGGATTCCGCGTCGACGTCGGACTGCGCAGCGGCATCCAGATGGAGATCGAGTCCCTGCGCTCGCTGCTGGTGGGCGGCGTGGCCTTCGCGACGCCGACGATCCCCGGGCAGCTCGTCGACGACGATCACCGCTTCGAGCTGGCGGTGGAGCCCGAAGAGGACTGGCTCGAGTGGCGGCCCGCGCTCCCGGTGGGGGGGGAGTGGACCGCCGACCGTCTCCCGGCGCTCCTGCCCGCGCGGCTCTCGTGGCGCTCGGGCGTCTTCGCCGGGCGGCAGTCGCTGCGCGGCTGGGTGCTGCCGATCTCCGGCGGCCTGCTGGGTCCCAGCGACCTCCTGGACGAACCCGAGGACGCGAGGCCCGACTCGACCGTCCTCGACGTGGCCGGCGTCCAGGTCGCCCCGGTCACCGCGCCGGAGCGGACGTCCGGCGATCTCTCCTGGCGCGCCTTCGACCTGTCCGGCGCCTTCGCCTGGCCCGGGCGGCGCGTCGTCTCGCCGGATGCACCGGTGGATTGCCTGCTCGTCGGCGATGCCTCGGTCCAGCCCCTGGCGCTCGACGCCAGCCGGCTGACGGCCTTCGACCGCGGCTGGGTGGTCGACGCGAGCGTCGAGCTCGGCGACGCGTGGCACGGCGCCGCGGTCGTGACGCGGCCCGCCGGCGACCTGCTGGGCGTCCTGCTCGTGGAGGACCAGGGCGCGCGCGTCGTGCTGCCGCCCCCGAGCTTGCTCGCCGCTCCCTCCGGCCCGTCCGGCCGGCGCTGAGGGAGCGCGCGGTCGGCCCTCGCTTGCGCGCTATCCGTCGAGCTGCGTCTCGATCGACTCCATGACGAGCCCCGCCAGCCGGCGGTTCTCCTCCGTGTCGAACGTCCCGACCCGCACGCGCACGCGCGTCTTGCCGTCGGGGTGCTCCTCGACGCGCACGCGGAAGCCCTCGCCTTCGAGCTCGCCCGAGGTGCCGGCGAGCGTCGTGGTCGTCACCGGCGGCAGGTCGGCGAAATCCTTCACGCCTGCGACCGAGGCGCGCCAGGCCGAGTCGAAGTCGGTCTCGAAGTCGGAGACCGTCTCGTTCTTGTCGTACTGCCAGTATCCGAATCCCGCGCCCGCCGCCGCCGCGGCGACGCAGCCCGCGGAGGGGAGGGTGAGAAAGAAGGCAGCGATTGCGGTAGCCGTTCGC
>CAYGPA010000458.1:0-4544 GCA_964351535.1 uncultured Planctomycetaceae bacterium | reverse complement strand
TCCAGGGCCGGGCGCAGGCCCTCGGTCATGCGCTGCACGAGGAACGACTCCCCCGCGTAGACCCCGGTCGACGGTTGCCCCAGGGCCAGGAGGTCGGGTGCAACCACGCCGTGCGAGCGCAGGTGGCACGCGAGGTTCCACTCGCGCGCCGCGCGGCTCTCGCTGCGCGGCCGGGTCAGCCGCGCGGAGAGGCGACGACCCAGCGGTTCGCCGTGGAAGCGGCGCAAGAGGACCGGCCCGGTCCCCGCGCCGCGCGGGCGCTCCACGAAGCGACCGTCCTCGTCCGGCGTACCGGGCAGCGGGTAGACGAGGCACGTCTCGTACTCGTCGGAACGCTCCACGGCGCCGCGCGCGAGCGATCCCTTGGGCTCGTCCCAGCCCATCAGCTCACCCGCCGTCTCGACCCCGAGAGCGCCGAGGTCCGGCACGGAGGGCGACAGGCGTACGTCGATGGGGCGCATGCGGTGGCCCCCCATCTTAGCCCGGACGATTCACGACGCGTAGATCGAAACGGCTCAACTCGGTGCCTGCCGGTGCTTTGCGAGCGCCGGCCCCGCAGCGGGCCACCGTATGGGTCGGCGAAGGCGCCGGGTCGGGTCGTCGAGGACGCCGGTGTTCGCAACGTGCCGGCAGGGGCCGAGAGGCGGCCAAAGACTGCCGGTGGTGTCGTTTCGGCTGCGTGCTCGCGAGTCGTTCGGGCCAGCCCGATCCGGCGACTTCGTCCGAGCCGACATCCGGATGGGATGCCCATCTTCGTGAGATCGGGACGGGGCGCCGCCACGCGCCTGGCTATCCTGCCGCCATGCCGCGCTGCTTCCTGCTCGACGGGACCGCCCTCGCGTACCGCTCGCACTTCGCGATCGGCGGTCTGACCACCCCCGACGGTCTCCCCTCCGGCGCCACGTACGGGTTCACGCTGACCCTGCGTCGCATCCTCGAGACCGAGACTCCGGACCGCGTGATCGTGGCCTTCGACGCGCGCGGGAAGACGTTCCGGCACAAGCAGTTCGCCGACTACAAGGCCACGCGGCAGAAGGCGCCCGAGGAGATGCTCGCGCAGCTCGACTGGCTGCGCGAGATCGTGCGCGCCCACGGGCTGCCGCTCTACGAGGTCGAGGGCTACGAGGCCGACGACGTCATCGGCACGCTGACGCGGCAGGCGGAGGCCGCGGGCTACGAGGTGCTGCTGGTCACGGGCGACAAGGACCTGATGCAGCTCGTGAACGAGAACGTGCGGCTCTACAACGTCTTCAAGAAGGACGTCGACCTCGTCCTGCAGGGCGAGGCCGAGGTGCGCGAGAAGTTCGGGACCGATCCCGCCCACGTCGTCGACGTGCTGGCGATCATGGGCGACTCGTCGGACAACGTGCCCGGCGTCAAGGGCATCGGCGAGGTCGGCGCCAAGAAGCTCATCGAGCAGTGGGGCTCGGTCGAGGAGATCCTCGCGCACCTGGACGAGGTCAAGGGCAAGACCAGGGAGAAGCTCGAGGCCTCCCGCGACCAGATGCTGCTGTCGCTGGACCTCGTGACGATCCGCACCGACGTGCCGCTGGATCCGCCCTTCGAGGCCCTGGGTCCGCCGGAGCCGGACAAGGCGCGGCTCGAGGAGGTCTTCCGGCGCTACGGGTTCCAGAGCCTGCTGCAGAAGCTCGGCGCGGACGGGCCCGCGGTCGACGAGAAGCGCGACTACCACATCGTGCGCACCTCCGCGGAGCTCGACGCAATGGTCGCCGAGCTGCGCGAGGCGGGCGGCTTCGCGTTCGACACGGAGACGACCAGTCTCTTCCCGCTGCAGGCCGAGCTCGTCGGCGTCTCCTTCAGCGCGTCGCCGATGCGCGCCTACTACGTCCCCTTCAACCTCGACCCGCCGATCCTCCCGGGCGGACGCGAGGCCCTGCTCGCCGCGCTGGAGCCCCTGCTGACCGATCCGGAGCTCGCGCGCAGCGCACAGAACTGGAAGTACGACGCGCTGGTCCTCGTCGCGGCCGGGGTGCGCACGCCGCCGCCCGACTTCGACACGATGGTCGCGAGCTACTGCACGGCCGGCGCCACGCGCAAGCACGACCTGGACTCGCTCGCGCTGCAGTACCTCGGCGTGCGCAAGATCCCGACGAAGGAGCTGATCGGGAGCGGCGCGAAGCAGATCACGATGAAGGAAGTGCCGATCGAGGAGGTCGGCGAGTACGCCTGCGAGGACGTCGACGTGACCTTCCGGCTGCGGGAGCTGCTCGAGAAGGAACTCGAGGCCGAGGGCTGCCGCGAGCTCTTCGAGACGCTCGAGATGCCGCTCGTGCCGGTCCTCGCCGCCATGGAGGAGCGCGGAATCCGCGTCGACACCGACCTGCTCGAGGCCCTGGGCGTCGAGTTCGAGCGCGAGATCCGCGCGGCCGAGCACGACGTGCAGGGGCTCGCGGGCGAGAACTTCAAGGTCAACAGCCCCAAGGCCCTCGGCGAGATCCTGTTCGAGAAGCTGCGCATCCAGGACGAGGCCGGCGTGGCGAAGCCCAAGCGCACGAAGACCGGCTGGGCCACCGACCACGAGACGCTGACGACGAACTACGAAGGCGTCGAGATCGTGAAGCGCGTCCTGGAGTACCGCGAGGTCTCGAAGCTGAAGAGCACGTACCTCGACGCGCTCCCGCGCTACGTGAACCCGCGGACGGGGCGCGTGCACTGCTCGTTCAGCCAGGTGACCGCCGCCACGGGGCGACTCGCGTCGAGCGACCCGAACCTCCAGAACATCCCCGTGCGCACCGAGCGCGGGCGGCGACTGCGCAAGGCCTTCGTGCCGCGCGAACCCGACGAGCGCGGCGAGTGGCTGCTGCTGGCCGCCGACTACAGCCAGGTCGAGCTGCGCATCCTGGCCCACTTCGCCGACGACGAGCGCATGCAGGAGGCCTTCGCGGAGGGCCGCGACATCCACTCCTCCACGGCCCAGTTCGTGTTCGACGTGCCGGCCGAGAAGGTCGACCGCCTGATGCGCAGCCGCGCCAAGGCCATCAACTTCGGCCTGATGTACGGCATGGGCCCGCAGCGCCTCGGGCGCGAGACCGGGCTCACGCTCGCGGAGGCGCGGCAGTTCATCGAGCGCTACTTCGAGTCCTTCCCGAAGATCCGCGCCTGGCGCGAGGGCCTGCTGGAGAGCGCGCGCGAGACCGGCTACGTGGAGACCCTGCTGGGCCGCCGGCGGCGCATCCCGGACATCTCCTCCTCGAACTCGCGCATGCGGTCGATGGCCGAGAACACCGCCGTCAACACGCCCGTGCAGGGCTCGGCGGCCGACATCATCAAGCGCGCGATGATCGACATCGAGCGCGACCTCGAAGCCTCCGACCTGAACGGCATCATGCTATTGCAAGTGCACGACGAGCTCGTCTTCGAGGTGCCCGCGGCGGAGCTCGAACGCACGCAGGAGCTCGTCCGCGGCCGCATGGAGAACGCCGTCGAGCTGCGCGTGCCGCTGGACGTGGACTTCGGATCCGGGAAGAACTGGCTCGAGGCCCACTGACGCGTCGCGGGTGCCTCGCCCCGCGCGTCCCGGCGTCCGGCAGCGCCATGAGCCGACCCTCGACACCGGCGGCATCCGCAGGCTAGGGTCTGCGCCCCTCATGGCAGCCCGTTGAAGAAGTGCTCCCGATGCCAGGGCCGCGCGTCCGGCGCTGGATGACTTCTTCCACGGGCTGATAGGCCCAGATCCCCTCGGAGAGTCATGAAAAAGTTCCTCGTCGTCCTCGCCCTCGTCCTGCTGATCGTCGTCGTCGTCGGCGCCGTGCTGCCGACCGACTACTCGATCGAGCGCTCGATCGACATCCAGGCACCGCCCGCCCGCGTCCACGCGCACGTCGGCGACCTCGAGCAGTGGCCGAGCTGGACGCCGTGGCTGGAGCAGGACCCCACGATCCAGGTGACGCTCGGCGACACGACCACCGGAGTCGGCGCCAGCCAGACCTGGACCGGGGACAGCGGCAACGGCGAGCTGACGTTCACGAAGTGCGACCCCGCGACGGGCGTGGCCTACGACATGGCCTTCATCATGGGCGAGGTGCGCGCGCCGTCGGTCGGTGCTCTGACCTACCGGCCCAGCGGCGCGAGCACGACGGTGGTCTGGAGCATGCGCGGCGACGTCGGCGACTTCATGCCGCCCGTCGTCGGCGGCTACATGAACCTGATGATGAAGTCCTCGATCGCGGGCATGTTCGACCAGGGCCTGTCGAAGCTGAAGACCGTCGTCGAGTCTGCTCCGGCGCCCGCCGCCGGGTCCGAGGGCTGAAGCCGGAGGCGCGCGCGCCGCTCGCCGCGGGCGCGCCTCGCGCGCCCGTGCGTCAGTCCGGCAGCTCGACGCCGAGGTTCGTCGCGAGGTGCTCGAGCCCGCGCTTGAGGCGGGCCACCTCGGCCTCGAGCTCGGCCACGCGATCGCCGCCCGCGGCGGCGCCGCGGGGCGCGCTTCCGGGGGAGGCCGCTGCCTTCGGAGCCGCCGCGGGCACCGCCTCCGCGTCCGGCGCCGCGGCGCACAGGAGCTGCTGGTAGCGCTCCGCGCGCGTGCC
>CAYGPA010000457.1:3149-4558 GCA_964351535.1 uncultured Planctomycetaceae bacterium | reverse complement strand
GCACGTCGGCGCCGAGGTCCACCAGCGTCTCGATCAGCACGGCCGTCTGGATCGTCATGTGGAGGGAGCCCGTGATGCGCGCGCCTTCCAGCGGTTTCTTGCCCGCGTACTCTTCACGCAGGGCCATCAGTCCGGGCATCTCGACCTCGGCCAGGTCGATCTCCTTGCGGCCGAACTCGGCGAGGCCCAGGTCGGCGACCTTGAAGTCGTTCTTCAGTGCGGTAGTCGGTGTCATGGCGTTTCGGGTGCTAGGGGTTCAGGCCCGCGGCTTCGTGCCGCGAACGAGGTACAGGGGTAGGTCCACCGGCGCCTCGTCCACGTTCGTGCGGCGAGGGCGGTAGTGATCGTCGACCGGCTCGAGGACGACGTCCTCGAACCCGTTGCTCTGGAAGGCGCGAACCACGTCCTGCGGAGCGAGTCCGAGGTGGTGGTCCCCGAGCTGCGAGTGCAGCCACTCGTGGCGATGCGGCTCGAGCTCGAGCACGACCGCGTTTCCGCCCGGTCGCAGCACGCGCAGCATCTCGGCGACCGGCTTGCGCAGGTCCGGCAGGTGGTGCAGGACCATCCCGGCGACGACGGCGTCCACTTCGCCGTCCTCGATCGGCAGGGCGTCCATCTCGCCGAGGCGCAGTTCGACGAGGGCACCCGCCGGCGCCTGCGACAGCCGCTTCTCGGCCTGGTCGAGCATGCCGCGCGAGCGGTCCACCGCGATCACGCGCGAGCTCAAACCGAGCAGCGCCCGCGCGAAGTAGCCGGTGCCGCAGCCGAGGTCCGCCACGACCGCCTGCCCGGCGAGGGCGTGGGCCACGACGCGCTGGCGCGCCTGGCCGGACTCGAAGTGGACGCCGATCTCGTCCCACTCGCCGGCGACCTGGTCGAAGAAGTCGCCCTCGCGTCGGCGGCGCTCGGCCAGGACGTGCTCGAGGCGCGCGAGGTCCGCGGCGTGCTCGGGCAGCGAATCGAGGTCCCCACGGACCGCCTCCCACAGTCGCCCGGCGAGGGCGTGCCCGTTCTGGGGGGTCGAGAGGCGCAGGAACGTGCTGGATCCGGCGTGCCGCTCGGACACGAGCCCGGCTTCGCGAAGCAGGCGCAGGTGGTTGCTGACCCGGCTCTGGGCGACTCCAAGGGCGCGCGAGAGCTCGCCGACGGCGAGTTCGGCCCGCTCGAGCAGGGCCATCATCCGCAGCCGCGTGGGGTCGGAGAAGAGCTTCAGGGAGCTCGGAAGCCGGATCAGATCAGCCATCAGTCCTGACAACATAACATCATGATGGCCTGATGCCAGGACCGTCTGGGAGTTCCTTGGGCCGGGCGGGGCCCCCGGAAATGGCCTGGCGGGGTTCGGAGCCCCAAGACCGGGGGGTCGGGAGAATTGCCGGCACTCGGATCGTCACCGGCGGGATTTGGAGCGA
>CAYGPA010000457.1:0-3139 GCA_964351535.1 uncultured Planctomycetaceae bacterium | reverse complement strand
GAGGTGGTGGGTGGGCGGTACACGGATCAAAGCTGCACCTAGAATCGGGGGCTCCACCCCGGTCCAAGGAACCCCGCCCATGAACGCCCCGCTCCTCCCGCTGCTCTCGCTCCTCCTGGCTCCCCAGGTCGCCCCCGTTCCCGTGGCCGACGAAGGGGCGAACACGCCGCTCGAGACCGGGACCTGGCTCGCGCCGCGCACGGTCGCGGGCTTCGCGGGCGCCCCGGAGGCTCCCACCCAGTCCAGCACGATCACGGTCGACGTGGATCCCGACGGCGACATGCCGCGGGAGGTCGCGTACACGCCGGACGGGGCGCGGATCCTCGTCGTGCACCGGGACACCGACAACGTGGTCGTGCGCGACGCGTCGACGCAGGGCGTGCTCGCGACGATCGACGTCGGCGACTTCCCCGTGGACGTGGCGGTCTCGCCCGACGGGCTCTACGGAGTCGTACCCAACGTGCTGTCGGACTCGGTCTCGATCCTGGACATGGGGACCTCGACGGTCCTCGCGAACGTCCCGGTGACCGGAACGCAGCCCTACCGGGTCGAGATCACGGCGGACTCCGCGTTCGCGGTGGTCGGGGTGATCAACGATGCCGTCAGTTCCGCGTTCTCGATCATCGATCTCGCGACCCAGACGGAGGTGCGGTCGATTCCGAGCACCTCGCAGGGTGTGATCGGGTTCTTCTTCAATCCCGAGGCAGGCATCAGCGGCAACCTCTACACGCAGTTCGCGGTTTCCTCGGACGGGCAGACCGTGGTCCTGCCCGACTCCGCGGGGGGACAGGTCACGCTGTACGACTACAACACCGGCGGAACCCTGGCGACGCTCGCGACGGCGGCGAGTCCGCGTTCGGTCGACGTGCACCCCGACGGCACGGTGGCGGTCGTCGGGCACGAGTCGGGGAGCAACACGATCTCCGAGATCGACCTCGTCGGGCGCACGGTCACGGGTTCCTTCCCGACGGCGGCTCTCACGGCGCAGGTGATCCGCATCACGCCCGACAAGTCCCACGCGATCGCGGCGATCTCGAACAACGCGATCTTCGTGAACCTCGCGACCGGCGCGCTCACGGCGACGCTGTCGACCGGCTCGGTGGGGGACATCGAGCTGTCCTTCGACGGGCAGTACGCGTTCGTCTCCAACTTCAACTCGCGCGTCGTCGACATCGCATCGCAGAGCATCGTCGCGGTGCTGCCGCTCGCGCCCAGCGCCGAGACGGCCCTCAGCCCCGTCGCGCACCGCGCGGTGGCGCTGAACAACCGCTTCCGGGAGGACGTGCACTTCTACACGAGCGACGGCGCCAGCAGCTCCGTGCTCGGGCGCACCGTCAGCGGACCTCCGCTCGAGGGCGACTCTCCGCGGACCCTCGCGCTGTCGGGCGACGGGCGCGTGGCCGTCGTCGGCAACGTGCTCTCGCGGACCGTCTCGGTCGTCGACGTGGCCACCGGCACCGTCCGCGCCACGCTCGACAGCGGTGACCGTACGCTGGGGGTCGCCGTGTCGCCGGACGGCACGACGGCCGTGGCCTGCAACGGTGACGACGACACGGTCACGATCCTGGACCTGACCACGGACACGGTCGCGGCGCAGCTCTCGATCCTGACGCGGCCGGCCGAGGTGCTGATCTCACCGGACTCGCAGACCGCCTTCGTCACGACCGTCGCGGGTACGGACCGGGTGCATTTCATCCAGCTGGCCGGAGCCGCGAGCTCCGTCCTCGGCACGCTCGTGTCCGGGCAGATGGGCCCCACGCAGGCCTACGCCTTCACCGAGGTCAGCGAGACGGGCACCACCTCCGACGGCCCCGTCCCCGGCGTGTGCATCAGCTTCGACGACGAGCTGCTGCTGATCGACACCGCGACGCGCACGGAGCTCACGCGGGTTCCGCTGCCGGCGGGCTCCTTCCCGCTGAAGGTCGCCTTCTCGGACGACGGGACGCGGGCCTACGTGCTGAACGCATTCGGGGACAGCGTCTCGGTCGTCGACGTGAACGGCGCCGGATCGTCGCTGATCACCACCGTGTCCGGCGTCGACGCCCCCAGTACCGTGGACGTCGATGCCGCCGGAGCCTTCGTCTACGTCGGCAACGTCGGCACGACCCCCGCGATCCGCGTGCTCGACACCTCGAGCAACGCCTTCGTCCAGATCCTGCCGGTGGGCGGGGAGGACCCGCGCGCGGCGTCGCTGGTCGACGACGTGCTGTTCGTCGCGACGATCGGCACCACCGGGTCCAGTCTGTACCGCGTCCAGGCCAGCGGGTTCGGGTCGAGCGTGATCGACTCCACGCCGCTCACCTCGACGCCCTCCGCGCTGGCCGTGTCGCGGACGCTGCAGACCGCGCTAGCGCCGTTTCCCGCGATCGACGACCTCGACGTCGTGCGCTTCCAGGAGCCGTTCACCTACTGCGCCGGCAAGACCAACGCGCTGGGCTGCGTGCCGTTCATCACGACGGTCGGCTTCGCCAGCGCCACGGACACCTCCAACTTCACGATCCGCGGCGAGGACTTCGTGCCGAACGAGATCGGGTTCCTGATCTACGGTCTGAACGGCAAGGCCAACCTGAACTTCCACGGCGGGAAACTCTGCGTGAAGACCCCCTTCGTGCGCCTGTTGCCGCCGAAGAACTCGGGGAGCACGGGCACGCCGCCCTGCGCCGGCGTGTTCAAGCGCAACTTCAACGCGCGCATCCAGAGCGGCGCGGACCCGCTGCTGACCGTGGGGGCGCGCGTGAACGCCCAGTATCGACAGCGAGACCCCGGGGACCCTGCCGGGTTCGGGGACTCGCTCTCGAACGGCGTTCAGTTCGTCATAGCTCCCTAGGGGCGCGCGAGCTCGTCGGCGCGCGAGCACCGCGCCGCGGCGCCCCGCGACGGCGGAGTTCTCCCTCGCGGCGGGGCGCTGTGCGCTCCGCCCCGGGCGCGCATTTCGGGCAGGCGCTGCGCGGGCGGCGGGCCGATTCGTTCGGGCCGGGTGTCCGGCCCGAACGGGACAGGTCCCGTCGCGAGTCCCGCGCGGAGCCGCGCCGTGCGTCCCCGCCGCCCCTGCGGCGCTCGGAGGCGCGCTCCCGCAGCGTCTCGCGCAGCTGCGGGTGGCGGCGCAGGACGGCCCGTCTGCGGGCCTTGCGGGCGCGTT
>CAYGPA010000456.1:0-4559 GCA_964351535.1 uncultured Planctomycetaceae bacterium | reverse complement strand
CTGCACCACGCGGCGGCTGCCGACGCGGGTCAGGCCGATGGCGCCGATGTTCTCGCTGTAAGAGGTCGTGCCGTTGCCGGTGCCGAACAGCCCGGCGACGAGACAGCCGAGGCCCTCCATGCCGATCCCGCGGCTGACGAGCTTGCGGCCGGGTACCGGCGCCCCGGAGAGCCGCGCGCACGCGTAGTAGTCCCCCACCGACTCGACCATCGACGCCACGTAGCCGGCCAGCATGCCGACGATCGCCGCCGCGCCGAACGCGGGCGCCCCCCACTGGAACGGGTAGGGAATCCGGAACCACGGCGCGGACTCGAGGTTCGCCGTCGAGACGTGCGCGGGATGCCCCGGTCCGAAGACGCCGAGCAGCGTCAGGGCCCACGCGGCGCCCCAGGCGATCAGGATCGCGAGCAGGATCGGAAAGAGCTCGAACGCGCGGTGCTTGCGCCGCAGGTACTGGCTGAACAGCACGATCAGGAAGATCGTGAGCCCCCCGATACCCACGTGGCGACCGGCCTCGGGCGCGCCGAAGCGGAAGAGCGACAGCCCGATCAGCGCGATCGTCGGCGCGATCGTGATCGGCCCGACGAAGCGCAGCAGCGGCCCGACGAGACCGGAGAAGCCGATCAGCATCTCGAACAGCGACCCGGCGATCACCGCGCCCTGCACGTGCTGCATGCGCACCTGCCAGCCGGCGTCGGCGAGGCCCGCCATGCCGCAGATCGCGATGGCCGGCGTCAGGAACGAGAACGTCCCCCCCTGCACCATCGGCAGACGGTTGCCCCACGTGGTCTGCAGCAGCGTCGTGATGCCGCTGACGAAGAACATCGTCCCGATCAGCCAGCCCAGGGCCACGGGGTCGTCCTGGAGACCGAACGCGGGCGCGAGGATCAGCGGGATCGCCACGGTCGACCCGAACATCGTCAGGTAGTGCTGGAAACCCAGCACGACCGACTCGCGCAGCGGCGGGACGTCGTCGATTCCGTAGATCAGGCGCTTGCTCATCGACCCCCTCCAAGCTGCGATGGGGACCGCGGTGGATCCAGTCCCCGCCTCTCCCCGGACCTGCAACCTATCCAACCCAGTCGCCGATGGAAGACCCCTACCTGCGCGAGGCCGTTCGCGAGGCCCGCCGCGGCCTGGACGAGGGCGGTATCCCGATCGGATCCGTGCTCGTCATCGACGGTGAGATCGTCGGTCGCGGCCACAACCGCCGCGTCCAGCGCTCCAGCGTCGTCCTGCACGCCGAGATGGACTGCCTCGAGAACGCGGGCCGCCGCCCCGCGGACGACTACTCCCGCGCCACCTTGTACTCGACCCTCTCGCCCTGCGACATGTGCAGCGGCGCCGCGCTGCTCTACGGGATCCCGCGCATCGTCGTGGGCGAGAACCGGACGTTCCAGGGACCCGAGGACCACGTCCGCGCGCGCGGCGTCGAGCTCGTGATCGCCGACGACCCCGAGTGCGTCGAGCTCATGCGGGCCTTCATCGCCGAACGCCCGGAGCTCTGGAACGAGGACATCGGCGTCTGAGCCCGCGGGCCGTCTTGCCTTTCACGGTTCATCCGTAGCCCGGAAAGCGCGTGGTGACTAGGAACTCGCGCGGGGCCGCTACCGGCCCCGGTCCGCTGCGCCTCGTACGTCTAGACGCTTCAGGAAGGTACTACCATGGGTTGTCTGTTCGCTATCGCCCATGTCCTCGCGGGCTTCGCGGTCGCGCAGTCCGCCACCACGTCGATCGTCAGCGTCTCCGCCGCAGGCGTTCCGGGCAACGGCAACAGCCGCTGGGCGCTCGTCTCCGCCGACGGGCGCACGCTGATCTTCCACAGCCGCGCCACCAACCTGGCGCCCGGCGACACGAACGGCGCCCGGGACGTATTCGTGCACGAGCTGCTCACCGGCCGGAACCGTCGCCTGGATCTCGGTGCCGGCGGGCTGCAGGCGAATGCGGACGTTCGCGTGACGTCGATTTCGCCGGAGGCGCGCTTCCTCGCCCTGGAGAGCGAGGCAGACAACCTCGTGCTCGGCGATGCGAACGGTCACCAGGACGTCTACCGTCATGATCTGCGCACCGGCGACACGCTGCTCGTCAGCGTGGCCGCCGACGGCGGCGAGGCCGACGAGAGCAGCTACGTCCCGCACATGTCGCCCGACGGGCGGTTCGTGGCCTTCCAGAGCATGGCCAAGAACCTCGTGACCGGCTCCAATCCGTACGCGCCCTCCAATGAGGTCTACCTGCGCGACCTGCACCTCGGGACGACCGAGCGCGTCGCCTTGAACGACGCAGGCGAGCCGGCCAATGGGTCGTCGAGTGGCCCGCTGGTCTCGGCCCGCGGTCGATACGTCTTCTTCACGTCTGGCGCGACCAATCTCCCGAACGCGCCGTACCCCGGCCGTCACGTCTACGTCCGCGATCGTGTGGAAGGACGGACGCGGCTGATCAGCGTCGACTCGAACGGGAATCAGGCCACTGGCCCGGGGGGAGGCGCCTTGTGTAGGGCGGCTCACATCAGCAGGGACGGCCGCATCGCGGTCTTCGTCAGCACCGCAACGAACCTCGCGCCCGGGGTCGCACCGGGATCGTTCCACGTCTACAGCCACGACCTCCGCACGGGGCGCACCACGATCGAGTCCATTGGGCTCTCGGGTAACGCGGGGAACGGCAACAGCTTCTTCCCCAGGATCTCCGGAGACGGCCGCTTCGTGGCGTTCCACTCCGCTGCCGCCGACCTCGTTCCCGGGGACACGAACGGAGACGGGGACGTCTTCGTGCGGGACCGCGAGACCGGTACCACGACGCGCACGAGCGTCGGCACCCAGGGCCAGCAGGGCCTTTACTTCTCCGCCTTCCCCGACGTGTCCGACGGGGGCGGCGTGGTCGTCTTCCAGGGCCGGGACAACGGCTTTGCGCCCACAGACAGGAATTTGTTGGACGACGTGTTCGTGCGCATTCTCGACCTCTGAGCCGTGGAGTCGCCGGGCGGGGCCCCGCGACCCGTCCGGAGCCCTACGTAGTACGGCCCGGAGACGTACGCTATCCTGCGCATGTCCGTCTACGCGCAATGCCTTATCACGGTAGACGAGGGGCCCTGACTCGCAGGGCGCCACGAGCGAAAGCCGAGTTCGAAACAGCATGAATGCCAAGGTCCACGACGTGATGGTCTCCGGAGTCATGACGACGACGCCCTCCCAGACGATCGGGCACGTGCGTCAGGTGATGACGAAACACAAGATCGGCTGCATCCCGGTCGTGGGTCCCGAGGACGAGCCGCTCGGCGTCATCACGCGGTCCGATCTGATCGGGGATCACTCCGAGGCTGCGCCGGTTTCCTCGGTGATGCCGCGCAAGGTCTACACGGTGCCCCAGTACGCCGACGTCTCCGTCGCGGCGCGGACCATGCGCAACCAGCACATCCACCACGTGGTCGTGACGCACGAGAAGAAGGTCGTGGGGATCGTCAGCAGCTTCGACCTGCTGGAGCTGATCGAGGACCACCGCTGGGCGCCGAAGAACGCGCCGAAGGAGAAGACCGCCAAGCGCAAGAGCGGCGGCCATCGCTTCGTGGACATGTCCGAGACTCCTCCCGAGTGAGCTCCCCCCCACGGGCCGTGGCAGTCACCCCGGAGGACCCGGTGAGGCGCGGACGGAGTGAATCCGGCGCGGAGACCGCTGGAACCGGTGCCGCGTTCGGGGTCTCCTGACGCCATGACCCGTTCTCGACCCCGCGACGAGTTCGACGAGGACAGCGCGCTCGATCTGGAAGAGCTGCGCGATCTCCAGGTCGAGCTCGTGAAGTTGCTGCAGACCGTGCGTGCGGAGGGTCGGCGCATCGCGATCCTCTTCGAGGGCCGCGACACCGCGGGCAAGGGCGGCACGATCTTCCAGTTCACGCGCTACCTGAATCCCAAGTCGGCGCGCACGGCGGCGCTGCCGGCGCCCTCCGACGTCGAGCGCGGACAGTGGTACTTCCAGCGCTACCTGCGGCACCTGCCCAACCGCGGCGAGATCGTGTTCTTCGACCGCAGCTGGTACAACCGCGCCGTCGTCGAGCCCGTGATGGGTTTCTGCACGAGGGAGCAGCACGAGCAGTTCCTGCGCCAGGTCGTCGAGGTCGAGCGCATGCTGATCGAGGACGGCATCGCGCTGATCAAGTTCTGGTTCTCGATCGGTGCCCACGAACAGCGCCGCCGCCTCCACTCCCGCGAGACCGACCCGCTGAAGCGCTGGAAGCTGTCCACGGTCGACGCCGTGGCGCAACAGCGCTGGGACGACTACACGCGCTACAAGGAGCGCATGTTCCTGTACACGCACACGGCCCAGAGCCCGTGGGTGATCGTCGACGGGAACGACAAGTCGAAGGCGCGAACGGAGAGCATGCGCTACGTGCTCTCGATTCTCGACTACGAGGGCAAGGACCAGGCCGCGGTCCGGATCGAGCCCGATGCGAGCATCGTGGCGCCCTACGACGGGCCGGTCGAGGCCTCCGTCCTTCCGGAGTAGTCCGCGCCGTCGCGCCCGGCGTTCAGCGCGGCTCCGTCGAGCCCGGTCGGTCCACGACCCGC
>CAYGPA010000455.1:0-4562 GCA_964351535.1 uncultured Planctomycetaceae bacterium | reverse complement strand
GGGTCGCGGCCGCGCCACTGGGCGAAGACCGTCTGCCCGGGCGTCAGCTGCGGATCCGCGCCGCTCTGGATGCGCGCGTTGAAGTTCCGCGTCAGCGTCCACGGGCACGGAGGCGTTCCGTTCGCCTTGGGAGTCTTGTGCGGCAGCCGCACCAGCGGCGACTTCACGCACAGCTTCGCGCCGTGGAAGTTCAGGTTGGACTTCTTGAACGAGTACCACAGGCGCCCGATCTCGTCGGGCACGTCGTTCGCGATCACGCGGAACGGCGTCGCGGCCGTCGCGCTCGGCGTCCCGGTGGTCGTGATGAAAGGCACGCAGCCCAGGGAGGTCGTCTTGCCGGTGCAGTAGGTGGTGATCGCGCAGTCCGAGCGCCACTCCGCGAGACCCGATCCACCCACGTAGAGGGACTGTCCGCCCCCGTCCGCGTCGAACGCGGCCATGGCGTACGCGGCCCCCAAGCCGTCGGATTCCAGGGGAGCGGACCACGCGCTGCCGTCCCAGTGCGCGAACCTGGGCGCCGCGATCCCACCGGCGGTCGAGAAGAAGCCGGAGGCGAAGAGTCGCTCCCCTCCCGCGACGCCGTCGTCGAACACGCCCAGGCCGTACACCGGTCCGTCGAGGCCGGTCGAGAGCGGCATCCAGATCGAACCGTCCCAGACCGCGATGCGCGCGGCGGGCGCTCCGCCGATCTGCGTGAAGTCGCCGGCCGCGACGAGCAGAGGAGTCGACGTGCCCGCAGGCGTGAACTCGACCAGGCACCGGACCGGACCTCCGGTCGGGCTGCCCAGTGCGGTCCAGGCGGTGCCGTCCCAGCGCGCCAGTCCGGTCGCGCCGACCACACCCGTGATGTTCGAGTAGGAGCCCGCCGCGTAGAGCGCGGGCCCGCTACCGTCGTCGTGGACGAGCAGGTCGTGGATGCGCGCGGTGGAACCGCCGGAGCCGGAGAAGACCTCGGGCCCGAGCTGCGACCAGCTCGTCCCGTCCCAGCGCGCGATCCAGGAGGCGGGTACGCCACCGGCGGAGGTGAAGTTCCCTCCGGCGTAGAGCTGCTCGCCGCCGCCGTCGTCGAACACGGTCAGAGCTTCGATCAGCGCCACTCCGTTCGTGCCGTTCACGCCCAGTCCCAGGGGCTGCCAGCTCGCGCCGTCCCAGCGCACCACGCACCTCGAGGGGAACGTGAAGTAGCCGCCGGCGTGGAGCGCGGGGCCCGAGCCGTCGTCGAAGACCGCGAAGTCGCTGACCTCGGTGGTCCCGGTGCCGGGCGTTCCGTTGACGCCGAAGCCGAGAGCGCTCCACGTAGCGCCGTCCCAGCGGGCGAGCCGCTGCGCGGGCGTGTCGCCGGCGGTCGTGAACGTGCCGCCGAGGTAGAGCGCTTCACCATCCCCGTCGTCGAACGCGATCAGCGCCTCGACCGAGCCGTTGGGGCCCTCGAACGAGCCGACGCTGGACCACGCCGCTCCGTCGAACCGGGCGACCTTCGGCGAGAGCACGCCGCCGGCGAGCTGGAAGGAGCCGCCCGCGAAGAGCGAGAGACCCGCTCCGTCGTCGTGGACGAGCAGCGTCCGGATCGAGCCGGCCGCGCCCTGCGGAACGGACCACGCTCCGTCCCATCGCGCCAGGCTCTCCGTCGTCATCCCGCCCGCCTGCGCGGTGCCGGAGACGTAGAGGCCCAGGCCGGTTCCGTCGTCGAACACCGCGAGGTCGCTCACCGACCCGGTGACTCCGCTCCCGAGCGGAGTCCACACGCTCCCGTCCCATCTCGCGATGCCGTGGGCCGGCGCGCCGCCGGCCATCGTGAAGGAGCCCGTCGCGTACAGCTGCGGCCCGGTGCCGTCGTCGAAGACCTCGAGCGCGCGGATCGTGCTGTCCGCGCCGCCGCCGACCTCCGTCCACGCCGTCCCGTCCCAGCGCGCGATGTTCGAGGTGCTCACGCCGTTGCCGATCGTCGTGAAGCCGCCTGCCGCGTAGAGCGCGGTACCCGTCCCGTCGTCGAACACCTCCAGGTCGTTGATGTTGCCGAAGCCGTTGATGCCGAGGTTCAGGTCCGACCAGCTGGAGCCGTCCCAGCGCGCGACTTGCCGGGCCGTCACGGCGCCGGCGCGGTCGAAGGCTCCGCAGACGTACAGCGCTTCGCCCGAGCCGTCGTCGAAGGGCTCCATGTCGTACACGATCGCCGTCCACCCGGAGTCGTCCAGGCCCGTGCCGAGCGCCGACCACGTCGTGCCGTCCCAGCGCGCGATGCCCTCGACTGCCAGCGACCCTACACGCCGGATCTCGCCGGCCACGTACAGCGCCTCGCCCGTCCCGTCGTCCCACGTCCCGAGGGCCGTCACGTTCGGCTCGGGGTCGAACGCGTCGTTGGCGAACGGCTGGTCCGGAACGCTCCACTCCGTCCCGTCCCAGCGATAGAGCCAGGCCGAAGCGGTCAGGTTGTCGTAGCCGCCGACGAACAGGCCGAGTCCCGAGCCGTCGTCGAACTCCGCGCTCGCGGCGACATCGATCGGCACCGCCTGGTAGGGGAAGCGCGCCCCCCAGTCCGCGGTGCACTGGCCGCCGGCCTCCAGCTGCAGTCCGATCGCCGCCGTCCACAACACCGCAAGGCGCATCCACGTCACGAACATCGTTAACCTCCCTGGGGGAATGAGATCCAGCCGAGCCCGTCGACGAGCGTAGCGCCGATCGGACCCCTGTGCCGTGGAGTCCGGATCACCCGGATCCGGGGCAGGGATTCCCGCCGGAATCCCGGATCGGGTCCGAGCCGGCCTGGCGCTGCCCGCCTCGTGAAGCCGAGCGACTCGACCCGCTTCGCGGGAGTCTCCGACCCCCGGTCCGTCCGCCGAGTACGCTCACGGCATGCTCCTCGCGATCGTCTTCGGGGTCGCCGCCCTTCTGTTCGCGGTCGAGCTCGCTCGACCGGGCCGCGCGTGGCCGCGCGTTGCGGGCTGGTGGGGGCGGGCGGCGCTCCTGAACGCGGCGCAGATCGGGATCGCCGTGGTCGCGGGCAGCCTCTGGGAGCCGTGGCTGGCCCGCGTGCGGCCGTGGTCGGCGGACGGGCTGGGAACGACCGGCGGCGCGCTGGTCGGCTACCTCGCGATCACGTTCGTCTACTACTGGTGGCACCGCTGGCGGCACACCGTCCCCGGCCTGTGGCGCTGGTTGCACCAGGTGCACCACAGCCCGGCGCGGATCGAGATCCTGACGAGCTTCTACAAGCACCCGCTCGAGATCCTCGCGAACAGCCTGCTGTCGGCGACGATCCTGTTCGTCGTGCTGGGCGTGAGCCCGGCGGCCGGGGCGCAGGCGATCCTGCTCACGGGGCTGGCCGAGCTCTTCTACCATTGGAACGTGCGCACCCCGTACTGGCTGGGCTTCCTCGTGCAGCGGCCCGAGATGCACTGCATCCATCACCAGCGCGGTCACCACGCGCAGAACTTCGGCGACCTGCCGCTGTGGGACATGCTGTTCGGCACGTTCCACAACCCCCGCGCGTGGCAGGGCGAGTGCGGGTTCGGCGACGATGCGGAGCGGCGCCTCGGCGCGATGCTCGGCGGCGAGGTGGTCGCATGAGCGCGCTGCGCGATCCGCGCGCGCTGTTGCTGCTGGCGCTCGGGCTCCTGCAGATGGCGGGCGACCTGCTGGGCGTGCCGGCGGCCAAGGGCCTCGGCGCCGTGTCGATGGCCTCCCCCGCGCCGAGGGTCTTCTCCGCCGTCCGGGGGCTGGAGACGTACTCGACGCGCTTCTACCTGGAGTGGCGGACAACCGGTGGCGAGTTCGCGAGCCTCGAGCTCACGCCGACGGTCGCTGCGCGCCTGCGCGGGCCCTACAACCGCCGCAACGTCTACGGCGCGGCGCTGGCCTACGGTCCGCTGCTGGCGAGCGATCCGCGCACGAAGCCCATGCTCGCGAGCGTCCTGCGCCGCGCGCTGGGCGGCGAGCTGCCCCTGCTGCAGGAGCTTGGGGTCGACCCGGCGAGCGTCGCGGGCGACGTCCACGTGCGCTACGAGGCGGTGCCCGGGAGCGATCTCGGAACTCTGCCCGCCGCGCTCTCGGTCGGCCGCGACGGACCGGGGATCGAGGTTCGTCGGGCCGGCTCGCCCGGGGAGGACGCGCGGTGACGAACGGCTGGACCGGAGGCCAGTACAGCCTGTTCCGCATGCTGCTCGGCGCGTACCTGGCCGTGCACTTCGCGCAGCTCCTGCCGTGGGGGACGGAGGTGTTCTCGAACCGCGGCGTCCTGCCGGATGCGCACTCGAGTCCGCTGCACGGCCTCTTTCCGAACCTGCTGGCCGTCGCCGACGGGCCCGCGGTCGTCGCCGCGCTGCTCGCCGCCGGTGTCGGCGCGGCGCTGCTGCTGGCGGCGGGCTTCCGTGACCGCTGGGCCGCGGTGCTGCTGTGGTACCTGCTCGCGTGCCTGCACGCGCGCAACCCGCTGATCGCGAACCCGAGCATGCCCTACGTGGGCCTGGTCCTGCTCGTGCACGCCTTCTTGCCGCGCGCGCCGTTCCTGTCGTGGGAGGCGCGCGGCCGCACCGACCCCGGCGGCGGCTGGCGCCTCGCGCCGA
>CAYGPA010000454.1:0-4569 GCA_964351535.1 uncultured Planctomycetaceae bacterium | reverse complement strand
CCCATGGAGAAGCCCGCCGTCACCCGCTACCCCGTGCTGGACGTCGTCCGCGACCGCTGGAGTCCGCGCGCGTTCGCCGACAGCCCCGTCGAGTCCGAGAAGATCGGCTCCCTGCTCGAGGCCGCTCGCTGGGCCGCGTCGGCCTTCAACGAGCAGCCCTGGCGCCTGATCGTGGCGACGAAGGACGAACCGGAGCTCTACGCGCGCGCGCTGGGTTGTCTCGTCGAGTTCAACCAGTCCTGGGCGAAGGCCGCGCCCGTTCTGATCCTGACGACGGTCTCGACGCGCTTCGAGCGCAACGGCAAGGACAACCGCACCGCGCAGCACGACCTCGGGCTCGCGATCGGCAGCCTCAGCGTGCAGGCCACGGCGCTGGGTCTCGTGCTGCACCAGATGGCCGGCGTGGACCTCGAGAAGGTGCGGGCGGAGTTCGCTATCCCCGAGGGCTTCGAGCCCGTGACCGGAATCGCCGTCGGGTACCCGGGCGACCCGGCCACGCTCTCGCCGGAGATGCAGGAGCGCGAGGCCGCGCCGCGCGAGCGCCGTCCGCTCGAGGAGCTCTTCTTCGGCTCGAGCTGGGGCCGACCGACGCGCGTCCTGGAACGGGCCGAGTGAGGCGCGCGGCGCGCCGCTGATGAGCTCGGCCGCTCGCTCCGCCCCGCGCCTCGGCCTCTGGATCGCCGCCGCCGTGCTCGCGGCGCTCGCGATCGAGGCCACCGCTCCGCCGATCGCGATCTACGACGAGGGCGTCGTGCTCGCGTCGGTGTTCCGCTTCGCCGCCGGCGAGCTGCCGTGGCGCGACTACGACCCGGTGTACGGCGCGCTCGAGCCGCTGCTGCTGTGGCCGACCGTGCGCGCCTTCGGCGCGGAGCTCCTGGCCCTGCGCCTCGAGCGCGCGCTGTTCGCCGCGGGCCTCGTCGCGCTGCTCGGCGCGGCGACCCTGCGCCTCGGCGGCGGCCGCGCGGCGGCGCTGGTCGCCGCGGCCGCCGTCGCCCGGCGCACGACCGTCCTCGTCCACCCGGCGCTGCCGCTGCTCGTGGCCACGGCGTGGTGGCTCGCGAGCGCGGAGCGCGCCGGCTCCGGGAGCCGAGCCGAGGACGACGCCGAACCGGGGGCAGAGTTCGCCGCGCGTGTCCCACGCCCGCGCAGAGGCACGCGCCGCCTGCTCCTCGCGGGCCTCTGCGCGGGCGCGGCGGGCCTCGCGCGCCTCGAGTTCGGCGGGCTGGCCGTCCTGGTCGGACTGGCCACCCTGACGATCTCTGCCTGGGCGCGGCGCGGCGCCGGGCGCGAGCTCGCGCGCGACGCGCTCGCGTTCGCCGCGGGCGGGGTTCCGGCGCTGCTCGCGCTCGGCGCATTGATCTCTGCCGCGGGCTTCGGCGCCGTGAGCGCCCACTTCGAGGCCATGGGCGCGCTCGTCGAGCACCGCGGGGCAGAGTTTCCGCTGCCCCCTCCCGAGGGCACGCCGTGGACCGCGGCCCTGGACATGTTCGCCGTGTTCGGGTTGCCGCTCTTGATCGTGCCGGTCGCGCTCCTCGTCGCGCTCGCGCGCGCGGCGCGGGCCCGGCGCGACCGCAGCGCGCCGCCGACGCTCCTGCTGGCCCTGGCGCTGGCCGGCGCGGGAACTCTGCCCTACGCGCTGAGCCGGCCCGACCTGCTGCACTTCGTGCCGCCCTACGCGATCGCCTGTGCCCTGGGCGTCGCGGCGCTCGGCCCGCTCGAGCGCCGCCTGTCCGCCCGCGCGCGCACGGTCGCCCTGGTGGCGGCGGCCGCAGCCCTGGTCGTTCCGCTCGGCCTGCGCGCTCGCTCGTCGCTCGCGCTGCGCGCCGAGGGCGCTCCGTCGGAGCTTCCCGGCGTGCGCGGAGTCGTCCTGCCGCCCGCCATGGACGCGACGTGGACGAAGACCGTCGAGGCCGTCCAGCAGGTCGTCCCGGAGGGCGAGCCGCTGTACGTCGGCTGCACCCCCCACGACCGCATCCACATCAACGACGGGCTGCTCTACGTTCTCTGCCGGCGCCCGATCGCCACGCGGCACCACTGCTTCAACCCCGGCGTCACGACGACCGTCGAGAAGCAGCGCGAGATGGTCCGCGAGCTCGAGGCCGCCTCTCCGCGCGCGATCGTGCTGGTCGCCGGCCTCACGGGTCCGGCGCGCAGAGATCCCGCGGGCTCCGAGCTGCTCGACCGCTGGCTCGCCCGGCGCTACGAGCGCGTGAAGGCCTTCGGGGGCTACGGGATCTTCGTGCGGCGCTGAGTCCTGCCCGACCGCGCCTCCGGGCCGGAGCTCGATTCCGGCAGAGATCCGGAGCGGACGCGCTCGGCGCGGCCTCGCTCGATTCGGGCAGAGATTCGATCGGCGCAGGCGCGGCTCACGGAGCCGCGAGCTCGATCTCGTTCACGTCCTCCGCGGAGAGCACGACGTCGCGGCGCGCGACGATCTCGCCGCCGCGGCGCAGGACGAACGCGGCGGCATCCTCGCTGACCGTGCAGACGCCCTCGACCCGGCTCAGCGGCATCGCGGAGCTGCCGCTCCAGCCGTTGGCCTGGAAGCGGTAGATCATCAGCGGCTCGCCGGCCGCATCGACGGCTGCGATCGAGAGACCCTCCCGCTCGCCCGTGACCGTCGCGCGGAAGTGGCAGCGGCGCGCGACCTCGATGCGCAGGTCGTCCACGGGCGCGTCGTGGTCCAGCATGAGCCGGTCCGGAACGACGGATTCCCCGCCCACGTCGAGGTGCACGTGCGCGGCCGGCACATCCGGCAGCGCGAAGCGACCCTCGTCGTCGGTGACCGTCGAGGCCCCGGTGTCCCAGGACAGGCCGCCGCCCTGCTGGGAGGTGATCAGGCCGACGGACACGCGCGCCCCCCCGACCGGCAGGCCCGCCCGCGAGACGACGGTGCCGGCGACTCGCTCGTGTACACCCCCCTCCGGCACGCGGATCTCCAGGCCGGTCGTGCCGGCCGGGACGGGGTCCCGGTACAGGCAGCGGAGGCTGTTGCGCTCGTAGGCGCGCAGCGAGTACGAGCGCTCCAGCAAGCCGTCGAGCTCGAAGGTCCCGTCCGGGCCGGTCACGGCGTTACGGATGGAGCTGGATCCCAGGTCCTCGAGGAGAACGGGCGGGGCCATGTGGCGCGTGGCCGGGGTGCCGTCGAGGATGGACACGAGCCAGCCGGCCAGGGGTTGTCCGCTCGCGTCGACGACGCTGCCCTCGATCGCCAGGTTCGACCCCGGCAGGACGAGCGTGACCGGCGGAGGCGCTCCGTCCGCGAGAGACGCCCCGAAATCCGGCAAGAACGCCACACCGTACTCGCGATGCCCGGCGGCGAGCGGCAGCTCGGGCTCGGGAACCCCGCGCAGGGGGAGCTGGAACGAGCCGTCGCCGGAGGTCCTGGTCTCGTCGTGTCCGAACCGCACGCGCGCTCCCTCGACGGGTTCCCCGCTCGGCAAGATCACGATTCCGTCGATACCGCCCGAGCTGGACCGTGGGGCGACCTGCAGCACGAGGTCGCGACGGGTCGCGGTCGGTGCCGGCGAGCTGCCCGGAGCGAACTCGGAATGATCGGCGCGGAGCTTGGCCCCCTCGAGAGCGGGGACGCCCTCGAGCGCAAACGCCCCCGTCGCGTCGGTCCGCGCCTCGTGCTGTACACCGGTCGTGGAGTCCAGCGGCAGCGGGAAGACCTGCTGCAGGGCCTGGTCGAGCTGGAGGGAGACGCGGGCGTCCTCGACGCGCTCGCCGTCGAGCGACTCGACGTGCCCGGACAGGTCGACCGCGGGGGCGGACAGGACCACGAGCTCGTCCTCGCGGTTCGTGTCGCGCACGACGGTCACGCGCAGCGGAGCGAAGCCGTCGCCGCGACCGACCAGGCGCGGCAACCCGGCGGCGGCGGGCAGCTCGAGCTCGAAGCGGCCGGCGCCGTCGCTGCGCGCCAGGACTGCGGTCCGCCCCTCGCGCCGCACGGGCACGCCCGCGAGCGGGGCCCCGTCGGGTCCCAGCACGTGGCCGCGCAGCACGAGGGGCGGCGCCTCGACCGGCGCGGGGTCCGAATCGGCCGCCCGGGTCTCGGCGGGCGGCTCCTCGGGCGCGGCGGCCACGAGCTCGTCGCGGGCGGAGCCGGGCGCAGCGCCCGCTGTCGGCTCGGCGAGGTCCGCGACGGACGCGGGCGTCCCGGCGGCGGGCGCGGCGCCGGCGGGGCCGGCGGTGTCGGGGGTCGGTCCGCTGGCCAGGCCTTGCCACACCACGAACAGCGCGGCCGGGACGGCCAGGGCCAGGATGGCGAGCAGCACGTTGCGCGACATGGGATCCTCCGTTCCTGCGGGACCCCGGGCCCTGCCGTGCGGCGCGGCCGGGGGTCTACAGCTCCTTGAGCTCGGCGATCGTGTCCTCGAGCGCCTTCTTGGCGTCGGCGAACAGCATCAGCGCGTTGTCCATCTGGAAGAGCTCGTTCTTGATGCCCGCGTAGCCGGCGGAGAGCGAGCGCTTCACGACGACGACGGTCTGCGCGTCCCACACGTCGAGGACCGGCATGCCCGCGATCGCGGACGTGGGGTCGCTGGCCGCGGGGTTGCAGACGTC
>CAYGPA010000453.1:1285-4580 GCA_964351535.1 uncultured Planctomycetaceae bacterium | reverse complement strand
GACCTTCTCGATCGACGTCGACACGGCCTCCTACGCCAACGTGCGGCGCTTCCTGCACGAGGGCCGCCTGCCGCCGCCCGACGCGGTGCGCATCGAGGAGCTCCTCAACTACTTCACCTACGCCTACCCCGAGCCCATGGGCGCGGACCCCTTCTCGGTGTCCGTCGAGGTCGCGAACGCCCCCTGGGCGGAGCAGCACACGCTCGTGCGCATCGGCCTCAAGGGCCGCGCGATCGAGGGCTTCCACGCCAAGCGGCGCAACCTCGTGTTCCTGCTCGACGTGTCGGGGTCGATGAACCAGCCGAGCAAGCTGCCGCTCCTGAAGCGCGCGCTGTCCATGCTGGTCGACAACCTCTCGGCCGACGACCGCGTCGCGATCGTCGTGTACGCGGGCTCGAGCGGCCTGGCGCTGCCCTCCACCTCGTGCGAGGAGAAGGAAGCGATCCTCTCGGCCATCGAAAGCCTCGAGGCCGGCGGCTCGACCAACGGCGGCGACGGCATCCAGCTCGCCTACGAGATCGCCCGGCGCAACTTCGTCGACGGCGGCATCAACCGCGTGATCCTCGCGACCGATGGCGACTTCAACGTCGGCGTCAGCGACCGCGGATCGCTCGTGCGCATGGTCGAAGAGCGCGCCAAGGGCGGCGTGTTCCTGTCGGTGCTCGGCTTCGGCACGGGCAACCTCAAGGACTCCCAGATGGAGCAGCTGGCCGACGACGGCAACGGCAACTACGCCTACATCGACTCGGTGCACGAGGCGCGCAAGGTGCTCGTGGAGGAGATGGGCGCGACGCTCGAGACGATCGCCAAGGACGTCAAGATCCAGGTCGAGTTCAACCCGGCCGCGGTCGGCGCCTGGCGCCTGATCGGCTACGAGAACCGCGTGCTGGCGCACCAGGACTTCAACGACGACACCAAGGACGCGGGCGAGATCGGCGCGGGCCACACGGTCACGGCGCTGTACGAGCTCGTGCCCGTCGGCGCGCCCGTTCCCGGCGCCGGCGTGGACGAGCTGCGCTACCAGACGCCGCCCGACCTCTCGGGCGCGGCCGCGACCGGTGAGCTCTTGAACGTCAAGCTGCGCTACAAGCAGCCCGACGGCGCCGCGAGCCGCCTGCTCGAGACCCCCGTGGCCGCGCGCGTGGGCGACTGGTCGGAATCCTCGGCCGACTTCCAGTTCGCCTCCGCCGTCGCCGCCTGGGGCATGCTGCTGCGCGGCTCCAGCCACGCCGGCGAGACCGACGTCGAGCGCATCCGCGAGCTCGCGATCGCCGGCCTCGGCGCCGACCCCTACGGCCGGCGGGCGGAGTTCCTGAACCTCTTGCGCATCACCGAGACGCTGCAGGCCGGCCTGCCCGAGGCCGCGAGGCCGACGCGCAGCCGGCGCTGAGACTCTCGAGCCAGCCGAGGGCGACTTCCGCGCCCGCCGCGTTGCCCCGGGGCGCGGCGGGCGCTTCCATGGCGCCATGGAGACGCGGGCGAGGACCAGGGAGGCGCGCCTGTGGCCCGCCGTCGCGATCGTCGCGCTGATCCTGCCGGCCGCGATCGTCGCCCAGGTCGCAGCCCAGCTCGGCTGGATGGTGCTCGACGCGCTCGGCGCGGTGACGAACCCCGGACCGCTGGGCTCGGGCGCGACGCCGTACCCCGACGAAGGTCCGACGGAGACGGAGCTCCCCGGCCTCGCCCTGGTCGCGACGATCACGATGCAGGCCGCCCTCGCCGCGCTGGCGTTCCTGGGCGTTCTGCTCGCGCGCCGCGAGCCGCGGGTCGCGCTGGGATTCGCGCCCGGCCGGGCGCGCGGCCTCGCGATCCCGGCCATGCTGGGCACGCTGTTCGTCTCGGCCGTCTCCCAGGTCTTCTGGGAGCTGCGCTTCGACGAGCCCAGCGACCACCTGGTCGCCATCGGAGAGCTCGTCACGGAGACGTCGGCCGGGATGTTCCTCGCGATCCTCGTGAGCTTCTCCGTGCTGCCGGGCCTCTGCGAGGAGCTGCTGTTCCGCGGCTTCCTGCAGCGCCACCTGCTGCGCCGCTGGTCCGCGCTGCCCGCGGTCGGGCTGACGTCGCTGCTCTTCGCCGGGATCCACCTGGACCCCCAGCACGTCTGGAGCGTCCTGCCGCTCGCCCTCTGGCTCGGCTACGTCGGCTGGCGGTCGGACGCGCTGATGCCCGCGATCCTGTGCCACGCCTTCAACAACGCGTTCTCGATCCTCATGATGAGGGCCGCGCCGTCGACGGTCGAGACCACCTCCTGGACCTGGACGATCGCCATGGCGGCCGTCGGCCTGCCGGCCTTCCTCTGGACCGTCCGGCAGCTCGAGCGCCGCGCGCGCGCCCAAGGAACGCCCCCACCGTGAGAATCCTCCTCCTGCTGATCGCCGCCGCCTGCGCGGCGTGCTCCGCGCCCGGCGCGGAGCTCGAACTGTTGCGCGAAGCTCCGCCCGAGATCTACGCGATGAGCTTCAACGTGCGCACCGCCGCGGCCGACGACGGGCCCGACCGCTGGGAGAACCGCAAGGAGCTCGCCGCGCAGGTGATCCGCAGTCAGTCGCCGCACGTGATCGCGATCCAGGAGGCCCTGCCCGCGCAGATGGACTGGCTGCTCGAGCAGTTCCCGAGCTACGTCGCCGTCGGCGAGCACCGCGAGGGCGGCCGCGTCGGCGAGTTCAGCGGCCTCCTGGTCGACGACTCGCGGCTGCGCATCGACCGCTCGGGGCAGATGTGGATCAGCCCGGAGCCCAAGCGCGTCGGCGACATCGCCTGGGACGCGGCGCTGCCGCGCACGATCACGTGGGCGCGGCTCGCGGACCGGCTGACCGGCGCCACGTTCCAGGCCTACGGCACCCACTTCGACCACCGCGGCGCACGCTCCCGCGCCGAGGGCGCGCGCATGATCGTCGAACACGTCGCCGCGACCGCGAAGCCGGTCGGCGTGCCCGTGCTCGTCCTCGGCGACCTGAACGCGGGCGAGGACTCCGAACCGCTCGCGATCCTCCTCGGAGCGGGCCTGCGCGACACGCTCCGCGTGGTCGACCCCGAGGCCGACGTGGTCGGCACGTTCCACGGCTTCGACGGCACGCGCGACGGCGAGAAGCTCGACTACGTGCTGTGCTCGGACGCCTTCGAGGTCCTCGACGCCGCGATCCTGACCGAGGCGAAGGACGGGCGCTTCCCGTCCGACCACTTCCCGGTGGCCGCACTGGTCGTCCTGCCGACCGTCGAGGCGCGCAGCCAGCCGTGAGACTCCGCCTGCGCGAGGTCGGCCTGCTGCTCTGCGCCGCCGCCTGCGCGGAGCCCG
>CAYGPA010000453.1:0-1185 GCA_964351535.1 uncultured Planctomycetaceae bacterium | reverse complement strand
CCCGCGGTCCTGCTGCTGCACGGCGCGCGCTTCCGCGCGAGCACCTGGGAGGAGCTCGGCACGCTCGACCTGCTGGCGCAGGCGGGGTACCGCGCGGTGGCCCTCGACCTCCCGGGCTTCGGAGACTCGCCGGCGCGCGCGGACGTCGCGCCCGCGGACGTCGTCGCGCTCGCGCTGACGCAGTTCGAGCTCGAGCGCCCCGTGCTGGTCACGCCGTCGATGAGCGGACGCTTCGCGCTGGCCTTCGCCGCGGGCCGGCCGGAGAGCCTCCGCGGCCTCGTGGCCGTCGCTCCCGTGGAGATCCCGCGCTGGGCTCCCGAGCTCGCCGGGGCCGCGCTCCCGAGCCTGCTGGTCTGGGGCGAGGCGGACTCGGTCGTCCCCGTCGAGCACGCGCAGTTGCTGACGAACGCCCTCCCGGACGCGCGCCTGGTGGTCCTACCCGGAGCAGGGCACGCCTGCTACCTGCCCGATCCCGCCCCGTTCCACGCCGCGCTGCTCGAGTTCCTCGGCCGGCTGCGCTGAATCCTTCATCCGCCCTTATCCTGGTCGGGAGCGACGATGGAAGTTCTGGGGTGGGCTCGCAGGGAAGGGAGCCGACCGAGCTGGAGCCTGCGCTCCGCCGAGAGATCGGAGCGTGGGACCAGCCTCGGGACGGTCGCGCTCGTGGTGGTGCTGTACGGGCTGCTGCACTTCGCCGTCGCGTTCGCGGGCCCGCTGTTCGCCGTCGAGGCGGGGGGCTTCCCGCTGCTGTTCTTCACGGGCGGACTGCTGCTCGGCGTCCTCACGCAGGCCGAGCCGCGCCTGTGGGTCGCCTACGTGTTCGTCGCCGTGCTCGCCGAGTTCGCGGCGGCCTGGGTGCCGCCGCTGCGGCAGCTCGACGGTCCGTTCGCGAACGCCTTCCTCGTCGCGAGTCCCGTCCACGCCCTCGCGGCGCTGCTCGGAGCGTTCCTCGTGCGCAGCGTCGTGTCGCAGCCGCTGCGCCTCGCGCGGGTCCCGGCGGTTCTCGGCCTGACGCTGCTCGGCTGCGTGTTCGCCACGGGAGCCTGCGCGCTGATCGGCGCCGCGCTGCTGCGCTGGACCGCCCCCGACGTCCGGATCGGCGAGGTCTGGGGCCTCTGGTGGCTCGCCGACGCCGCGGGCGCGCTGCTCGTGGCTCCGCTGCTCGTCGCCGCCGGAGAGCGGCGC
>CAYGPA010000452.1:0-4593 GCA_964351535.1 uncultured Planctomycetaceae bacterium | reverse complement strand
GCCAAGTTCGTGATCGCGATCGAGACCGGCGGCATGTTCCAGCGCCTCAACAACCACAAGTTCTGGAAGAGCGCCAAGTGCATCCTGGTCGAGATGGGCGGCGTCCCGACGCGCGCCACGCGCCGCTTCATCCGCCTGCTCTCCGACACGCAGAAGATCCCGGTCTACGCCTTCGTCGACTGCGACCCCTACGGCATCGCCAACATCTACCGCACGCTCAAGGTCGGCTCGGGCAACGCCGCGCACATCAACCGCTTCTTCTGCGTCCCGAAGGCCCAGTACCTCGGCGTCACGCCCGACGACATCACCCACTTCAAGCTCGAGGACGCCACCCACCCCCTCCAGCCCGTGGACATCAAGCGCGCCAAGGACGCCCTGAAGAACGACCCCTTCTTCACGACCCACAAACCCTGGACCAAGGCCATCCAACAACTCCTCAAGATGGGCTGCCGCGCCGAACAGCAGGCGCTGGCCAAGTGGGGCCTGAACTTCGTGATCGAGGAGTACCTGCCCTACAAGCTGAAGAACAAGGCGTCGTTCTTGCCGTAGCCGTGGAGCCCCGGCCACCCGCCGGGGATCGGGGTCGCTAGCGGATCGGTACCCGAGCCGTCCGCGGTCGAGCCGAGGTGCCGAGGCTCGGGTCGGCGTCGGGCAGGCCGCCCGGCGTGACGTCGAGGATCGTGGTGTCGGAGCTCGACTGGAAGCGGAGGTCCGTCGCGACGACGCGGGCGAGCACTCCGGTCAGGCCGGCGCTGGACGGGAGGCGCCAGGTGTAATGGCGCCACGTGCCCGGAAGCTGGGGAGAGACCGTGTGCCACGTGCGGCCGTCGTCGTAGGAGGCCTGCACGTGGAACGCTCGCAGCTCCTCGTCGTCGGACGCGGACCAGGTCAGCGGCACCACGCCGCCGGCGGAAAACGTCGCACCGGGCGGCGGTGAGGTCACGGTGATCGCGGGCGGCGCGTCGCCGAGGCGCGGATCGGGGCGGATGGTGAACGGGGCGCTGTAGTAGTCCACGGAACGGTTCCCCGCGCCGTAGCTGAACCGCAGGTGCACCCGCGCCGTGTCGGTGCTGACGTACGGCATGCGGAAGTCCCAGCACTCGATGCCGGTGTGGGCCCCGCCGTAGCCGACTCCGCCGTGCTCGCCGTCGATCACGATGCCGGCGCTCCACGTGCCGCTGAAACCGGTGAAGTCCCAGCACACCTGGACGTCCTCGCCGAACTCGAACGGGCCCGAGAGGTCGGTCAGGAACGTGAGCGCCGATGCGGGGACGTCGTCGGTGTAGGGGATCGACGCGTAGAACTCGTCGAAGCCCTCCTGCCCGGCGTCGTCGACGGCCACGACCTTCAGGAAGGACGGGCTGTTGTTGGAGGAGGGGTTGGCGGTCGGCACCGTGACTTCCACGGAACGCGCCGAGCCCGGCAGCTGCGCGAGCTCGACGAAGCTGGTCGGGAAGTTGCCGTGCTCCGAGAACAGGACGCGCTGGGACACGATGCTGCGATCGTCGACGGCCTCCCAGGTCAAGAACACCTTCCGGCCGACCTCCAGCAGGCGGGAGTTCGCCCGGAGCTCGACCCGCGGCGGCAGGTCCGCCGGAGGAGCACTGGTCCGGAAGGGCACGGCGGCGACCGGGCCCACGATCGGGTCGCCCGCGCCGATCGGGGCGGGTCCAGTCGGAGCGCCCCACCAGTTGTCCGTGGCGTCGACCGTCGAGCCGTTGGCCAGGACTCCGGTCCCGTTGCCCACGAACGAGTTCGGGTTCTTCCCGCCGTCGAGGATCGCGTTGCCCTGGGGGCTGGTGCGGATGCCCGTGTCGTTGTTCGCGAACGTGGACGAGCGGACGTGGAGCGTACCGAAGGTCGTGCCGATGCCGCCCTCGAAGTTGTCCTCGAAGCGGCACGCGTCGACCTGGACGTAGCAGTCGTCCGCCTGGACACCGAACGTCCCGCCGCGCACGACGCAGTCCCGCAGCCGAGGCCCGGTGCTCATGTGACTGAACATCATCAGGTTCCATGCCGAGGCGGGGTCGCGCCGCTCGAACCGAATCGGGTCGTCGGGATGTCCGACTGCGCGGAAGTCGCCCGTCGAGAAGTACACGAACCCCGATCCCGGAGTGAACTGCACCGTCGCACCCGGCTCGATCGTCAGGTGACCGCCGGACTGATCGGTTCCGTCGACCACGTACGGGACGTCCAGCTTGGCCCAGCGCGCCGTTCCGCGCACCCCGCCTCCTCCGACGTCGACGTGGTCGTTCACGTTGCCCGTGCTCGGCACGTGGCTGCCTGCCAGCAGACCGCCGGTGAGCTCGACGGGCACGGCGTTGTTCGACAGGACGTTGTTCGCGCCCAGCTGGAAGTTCCAGCCGAAGAGCTCCAGAGCCGGCCCGGGCGAGTTCGTCACCGTCAGGCCGTCCAGGTACGCGGGCTGCGTGTAGCGCTCCCGCGTCAAGCGGATCCCGGAACCGTCCACGGCGAGCCCGTCGGCCAGGAGGTAGCCGCGCAGCACACGGACCCCTCCGGGTCCGCTGACGTCGGTGTCGCGCACGACCAGAGTGCCGTCGGTGACCGACAGGGCGCCGAACGCGCCCGACGCGAAGCTGCAGCGGTCGACCTGAACGTACGTTCCGCGGGGGCCTCCGCCGACGCTGTCGTCGGTGCTCACGATGCCTCCGGGGAACGTGCTGTCGGCGACGAGGAGCGAGCCTCCGAACCCGACGAGTACCCGGCAGGCGACGTCGACGTGGTCCAGCCGGCCCAGCCCCCGCACCCGCACCGGCGGCGTGACCGTGGAGATGCCCCCGGTCAACGTCACGGGCGCGCTTGCCGATCCATCGAAGTGCAGGGTGCCGTCGACGTCCAGCGTGAAGCCGGACTGCACGTCGATCACCGTTCCGCCCTCCACCGTCACCGTGGCCGTCTGAGGAATGGTCAGGTCGCTACAGACCACGTAGGGCCCCCCCGCAGCGGTCCACACGACCGTCTGCCCGGCGGCCGGGATCGGCGGGAGGTTGCAGGGCGGCGGCGGCGGATCGCCGACCGACAGCGTGTCGATTCCCACGCTCGAGGACGCGCAGGCGAAGTTGCACGCCGAGTCGACGTAGTAGCGCAGCGCGATCGCACCCCTGCCCGGCAAGGCCACCGAGACCTGCGCCCAACCTCCCGTGGCGATCGGATCGACCACCTGCAGCAGCGTGGTGAAGTCGCCCACGGAGGTCGCCGACGATCCCGTTCCCTTGCCTCCGCTCGGCGAGTAGCGCACCTCGAGCGTGTCGTCATTGCTCGAGGACACGGCTCGTACGTGGAGGGTCAGGGTGTCGCCCGCGACCTGGTTGGGCACGTCCGGCAGGATCGCCCACGTGCTCACCCGTCCGCCGAAGAAGTCGGTGCTGGAGCTGTCGACGGCGAGGTAGCCACCGCCCGCCTGCGCTGCGAACAGGCTGCCGGCCCGCCAGGTCCCGGATCCCGCGGGGTCGCTCTGGTTCCGGAAGATCCAGCCGTCGTCGATCAGCCCGGCCGGGCCCTCCCCACCGGGATCGACCGACCCCAGGGCGTCGAACGCCTCGACGTACTGGGCCTGAGCCAGACCGAAGGGCATGGTCGAGGCGATCGTCAGGGTTGCCAGCAAGGGGAGGATCAGACTGCGCATCACGTTGCTCCGTGGCTCCGAGGGAAACTCGACCTGGTGGGATGTCGCGGGCCGCGACCCCCTTCTCGCCAACCAAGAACCGTGCCGGCCCCGGCGCGTATGCCAGCGGACCCCCGGGCCGCACCCGTCGTCCAGGATCCGGACCGGCGCGTGCGCCCTCCGCACGGCTCACAGGCACCGGGAGTTCCGCGGGCCCCTTTGCGAGCGTTCGGGCAGGCGCGAGCGTTCGGGCAGGCGCGCGCCGGACGAGGCTTGCCTTTCGAACCCGCCTCTATTTAATGCGAGTGAGTCTCATTTGCATGATAGGAGTTTCCGTGGTGGGAAGGGTCTGGAAGAAGCTGGGTGGTGGGTCGCCCACGACAGGGTTCGTGTTCGCGCTGGCCGGCCTCGCCCTCGTGGCGCTGCTGGTGCGCCTCCACGGGATCGCCGACCGCGATCTGTTCCATCCCGAGAACTTCGCCCCGGGCCTGATGGTGCCCGACTGGGTCCGTTTCCCGCCGCGCCGGGACACGCTCGGCGCGATCCTCCGGGGGACGCTGATCGACGGGCATCCCCCGACGTACTTCGTCGGGCTCTTCGCGTGGATCCAGCTCGTCGGCGCGAGCCTGACGGCGATCCGGCTGCCCTCCGCCCTGCTCGGGGGCGCCTCGGTCTTCCTGCTCGGGCGCGTGGTCCTGCGCGAGGACGGCATGCGCGTCGCGCTCCTCGCGGCGGCGCTGCTGGCGCTGCACGGATTCCACGTGTACTGGAGCCAGGTGGCGCGGATGTACGTGCCGGCCTCCTTCCTGGGGCTCGCGTCGACGCTGCTGCTGGGCGCCTGCGCCCCAGCCACCGCGGAAGACACGCCCTACGTGGGCTCTCCCCTGCTCGCGGAGGGCGACTGGGAGGCCGCCGGCGACGAGCTGGCCCACGGGCGGGCCCACTACATCCAGGCCCCGAGCGTCAAC
>CAYGPA010000451.1:0-4648 GCA_964351535.1 uncultured Planctomycetaceae bacterium | reverse complement strand
GCGTCGAGCAGCTTCACGCCGTGGTGGATCAGGAACAGCCGGTCGCAGATCTGCTCCGCCTGATGCAGCACGTGGGTCGAGAAGATGATCGTCTTGCCCTCGTCGCTGAGCGCACGGATCTCGCGGTTCAGCAGCGCGCCGCTCACGGGGTCGAGCCCGGAGAACGGCTCGTCGAGGATCAGGAGCTCCGGGTCGTGCACGATGGCCGTCAGGAACTGGATCTTCTGCTGCATGCCCTTCGAGAGCTCCTGGCAGCGCTTGCCGTAGACCTCCGGCAGCTCCAGGCGTTCGAGCCAGCCCTTCACGTGCTGCTTCAGGTCCGCGCGCTCGCAGCCCTTCAACTTGGCGACGTACTCGACGAACTCGCCGACCCTCATCTTGCGGTAGACGCCGCGCTCCTCCGGCAGGTACCCGATGCGGTCCTTCGACTCGAGCGCGTCGCCGCCCAGCACGCCGATCCGCCCCGAGTCGGGACGGATGATCGACATGATCATGCGGATCGTCGTGCTCTTGCCCGCGCCGTTCGGCCCCAGGAAGCCGCACAGGCTTCCCGCGGGCACGACCAGGTCGAGCTCGCGTACCGCGGTCGTCGTGCGGAAGGTCTTCGTGACCCCGTCGATTCGGATGGCGTCCAAGTTCGAAGTCGTCGTGGGGGAGGGTCCGCGGCCGGCTCGCGCTGCGGCTCGTCGTCGGGATCGAAGATGTCCTCGATCCGCTTCTCGAACAGGCGCGCGATCTTGAACGCCAGCGGCAGCGAGGGCGAGTACTTCCCGGTCTCCAGGGCGTTCACGGTTTGTCGTGAAACCCCGAGTCGCTCCGCGAGCACGGCCTGGGACCACCGCCGCTCCGCGCGCAGGATGCGCAGCGTGTTCTTCACCCGCCCGCGCGCCGTTCCGGACGGGGCCCGGGTCGACCCCGGTGACCGCGACCCGCGGGTCCGCCGGCGCCCTCCGCGGGCCGAGCACGATCGGGGACCGGACGATGGGGCATCGAACTCCAGCGGGCACGGGCCGTGGGAAGAGGGGCTGGGGAGGAGGAAATCCCGCCGACGTCCTCCTCCCCGACCGAGCGACCAGCGGGGAGGCCGGCCACGACCCGGGTGGAGGGCCCGCCCGGGGAGACGGCCTGGTTGTATGCGTCCCCCGACTTAATGTCAAGGTTGCCGCCCTAGAAGTAAAGGAGCCTTGACGTTCTTGGCCAGGCTCTCTCTCCCGCGGCGGAGGCCCCGCCTAGCGGCCCAGCGAGTACTGCAGGCCGAACGAGAACGTGTCCACGCCGTCCCCGTCGAGGTAGTAGCGCTCGTAGTCGATCGTGGCGTGGAAGCTGCGCCACTCGCCGAGGACCGCGCCGGCTCCGAAGAACAGGTCGAAGCCGCGCTCGCTCGAGCGGGTCGTGACCGAGCCGATGTTGGTGCTCACGAGCGCCTCCTTCGTCGCGTCCCAGGCCCAGGCGCCGACGCGCCCGGTCAGCGTGAACGGCCCCGCGCCCCAGAGGTTGACGCGCGCGCCCAGCGTGAAGCCATCCGCCAGGAACGGGTGCACGTCGTCGACGTCGCTCGCGAGCTGGGCCAGGTTCGTGACGCCGGTGGCCGTGATCGTGGACTCCGAGTCACCCATGCCGAGGAAGCCGAACTCGAGCGCGACGGGCTCCTCGAACTGGTAGCCGACGTAGATCCGGCCGCCGAGGTCGTCGCCGTCGAAGCTGGTCTGCGTCGTGTTGCCGAGCGCCGCGAGGTCGTCGTCGATGTCTCCCGAGGTCTGCGTGTGGTACGAGAGCGTCGCCGCGCCCCCGACGTACCAGCCGACGGGCAGCCACTTGCGCGGCAGGAATCCGCCGCGGTGGATGCCGAGGATGTCCTCGACGTCGCCGAGCTCGCGCCGCGACCGGGCGGAGAGACTCGCGGCCAGGACCTCGGCCTTCTCGAAGTTCTCCTCGGCCAGGCTGGCGTCCCCGAGGTCGTGGTAGCCGAGCGCCGCATCGAGGTAGGCGTCGAGCGCCTCGCTCGGTCGGCGGTCGGTCGGGCTCAGGCCCTCCGCCAGGACCGCGGACAGATCCGGCAGCGGCTTCTCATTCGGACCGCGCGGAACGGCGGGGTTCTCGAGCGCCACGCGCGCGGCCTCGCGCAGGTGCGCGGGCGCCGTGCGCCACGGGTCCTCCCACGGACCGGCGTCCCACGCGCCGCGGTCGGCGAGGATCAGCCCGAGCACGGTGTGCAGGCGCTGCGTGCCCTCGAGGTCCAGCTGCTCGATGTCGTCGAGCGTCTCGCGCGCGAAGAACTCGTGGTCCAGCACGAACTGCAGGCGGTCGCCCGCGGGGTCCACGTCCGCGGCGTGCCCCTGCACGAGCAAGAGCTGGTCGAGCGCGACATCCAGACCGACGAGGTCCTCCCCGAGGAGCGGTCCCTCGTCGCCGTACTCCGCCGGGCCCGGCGCGACGCGCAGCGCGACCTCGTACAGCTCCGCCGCGCCCGCGACGTTGCCGGCGACGGCGCGGACGGCGCCCATGGACTGCAGCAACAGGGCGAGGACGTGGCGGCGCGGCGCTGAAGCGTTCCAGAGGGTCAGCTCCGCGGCGCGCTCGGGGTCTTCCGCGAGCCTGTACAGCTCGACGACGAGCTCGCGACGCTCGTCCCAGGCGCCGGGCGCGGGCAGGCGCTCGAGGCTGGCGGTGGAGAACGTGTTCGCCGCGGCTTCGAGCTTCAGCCAGGCTTCCAGGATTCGCTCCGCGGGGTCGTTCCGCGCGAGGACCTCGTAGCCCCGGAGCGCGGCCTCCGGCGCGTCGTTGCGCGCGAACTCACGGCACTCCGCTTCGAGGAGCCGCGCCCACTCCGTCCCGCCCGCGCGCTCGCCCTGCAGCACGCGCGCGGCGACGATCGCGAGCTGGGCCAGGTCGTCCTCGACCGGCAGCGCCATCGCGGCGCGGTACTCCGAGAGCGCGCGCGCGAAGCTCTCGGCGTCGAACGCCTCGCGGACGACCGCCAGGTCGCGCCACGTGTTGCCGATGGCGACGCGCCGGCGGTACGTCTCTTCGGGCGCCTCGAGCTCGATCGACACCGACTCCAGCACGGAGAGCGCCTCTTGCAGGCGCGCCTCGCAGCGCTCGATCGCGCCCGGCCCGCCCGCGCGCCGCTCGTCCTGACCGATCCGGTTCAGCAGCAGCGCCAGGTTGGCGCTCGCGTCGGGTCGCCCGGGCTGCAGCGCCAGCGCGGCGCGGTAGTGCTCGACGGCGCTCTGCAGGTGCTGCTCGCGCGCGTCCTCCTCGCCGCGTTCGCGCGGGAGTTCTTCGTGGAGCCACGCCAGCGTGAAGGCTCGCAGGTAGGCCACCTCCGGGCGCGTCGCGCTGCCCAGTTCGCGCTCCACGAGATCGATCGCTTCGCGCGTCGAACCCGCCTGCGACAGCTCGACGGCCTGCGCGACGGTGCGCTCGGCAGCGCTTCGGCCGGAGCCGAGTCCCAGCGCGCCGCAGCCGGCCAGCAGCGACAGCGCACACACACAGGCGAGGATCGCGCGTCGGCGGGAGCGCACGGCCGGGGGTCGTCGCGTCACGGTTGCGGCTCGTCGAAGGGGTTGCGCGGAAGCAGGTCGACCGGGCTCGTTCGCTGCAGCGCTGCCTCGGAGGCGACGTAGCTCGTCAAGTGGACCGAGCGCACGGTCAACGGGCCGTGGTACTGCCCGTGGTCCTCCATCAGCCGTTTCCCGAGCAAGACCTCGTGCATCCTTCGGGGAACGCCCGACGGCGGTTCGACGTCTTCCTCGAGCACGGCCTCGCCGTCCTCCGCGACCAGGACGACCGGATTCGGGAAGAGCTTCCAGTAGGTGTGGTCCGCGGCGAGCCCGCGCGACCGGAAGTGGTCCTTGGCCTCCTCGGTGTCTCCGAAGAAGTCCGCCACGCTCCGGGTCGAGACGGCGACCGCGGCCTGCCACTCCAGGATGCCTCTGTCCGGCTCGCGGAACGTCAGCGTCAGCTCGCTGCCGGGAAGGGCGCCGAGGTGCTCGTAGTCGAAGGCGGCCAGCAGCAGGCTTCGGTAGCGCGGGTTCGGTTCGGACAGCCACTCGGACGAGGAGTGGACGTGCGCGCCGGCGGGAAGCGGAATCCTGGCGAACAGCTCGCGCACGATCGCGGTGCGCTGCGCCCGCAGCTTCTTGCTGAACGCCTTGGCGATCGTTCCGTGGATCACGCCGTCGCGGATCGCGCGCTGGATCACCTCGGAGTCGACGAACGGGACGTACCAGAACGCCGGTCCCGACGGCGCGTTGCCGAGGATCGGGCTCAGCGCGTTGCCGTCGCGATCGCGGAGCTCGAGCAAGAGCCCGTTCTCGGCGAAGATCGGGAGGCCCGCGGGCTCGTCCTCTCCGTCCACGTCCTCCGCGGGAGCGTCCAGGGCGCTGCGCGAACCCTCCACGACCACGAGCGTGATCGCGAGGTGGTAGTCGTGGCCGTCCTCCGCCGGCTGCCCCGCGACCCGCGCGGCCGCGGGCTCGAAGCGCAGGAATCCGACGTTCTTCCGGAAGCTCTCGACGGCCGCGGTCGCGACCTTCGCGGGCACCTCGTCCTTGCCCTTCAGCGAGCGCAGCATCTCCTGCAGCGCTTCGCCGCTGCCGAACTGGAAGCTGACGCCGACGACGGGGTGCACGCGCGCGGACTCCGG
>CAYGPA010000450.1:0-4677 GCA_964351535.1 uncultured Planctomycetaceae bacterium | reverse complement strand
TCGTGCCGCGGTGCACGCACTCGCCGCCGACGGCGCGCTCGCGCTCGACGACCAGGACGCGCGCGCCCAGCCGCGCCGCCTCGAGGGCCGCGTGGCGGCCCGCGGGTCCGGCTCCGATCGCGATCAGGTCGAAGCTCGCCGGGGGGCTCTCCGCCGCGCTCACTCGAAGGCCTCCACGGTCGCGAGCACGCTCGCCCGCGCGCCGAGCAGCAGGTCGACGTCCTCCGGATAGAGCCCGAGCGCCGCCAGCGCCGGGTGGGTGCGCAGCCCGGCCTCGCGCTCGGCGCCCTCTTCCTCGGGCAGCATCCCCCAGTGGGAGAGCTGGTCGGCGAGGCAGATGGTCCAGGCGATCCCGGCGTGCTCGCCGGCCTGCGCGGGATCGTGGTGGAACTCGATCGCGGCGCGCATCCAGTCCGGGAGGGACCAGCGTTCGACCAGCAGCATGCCGACGCGCATGTGGAACTCGGCCGTCAGCCGGTCCAGCAGCGCGGTGAACATCGGCCCGCTGCGGCCGAAGCCCATCACGGTCTCGAGGACCACCGGGTGACCGACGTCGTGCAGCAGGCCCGCGAGGAACGCGCCCTCGACGTTGCGGCGTCGCAGCCGCGCCACCTCCTTGGCGAAGCCCGCCGTCGTCCCGGAGTGGCGCCACAGGTCGCGGAAGCGCGCCTCGTGTCCGCGCACGTCGAACACGCGGCCCTTGAGGGACACGGCCAGCGCGATCTGGCACACCGTTCCGAACCCCAGGCGCGACAGGGCCTGGGACAGCGAGACGATCGGCTCCGCGGGCGAGTAGGCGGCGGAGTTCGCCACGCGCAGAAGGTGCGCCGCGAGCGACTGGTCGCTCTGCAGGATGTCGGCCAGTCCGCGCGCGTCGCACGTCTCGTCGCTGCAGGCGGCGATCACGCGCGCGGCGGTGTCCGGCAGCAGCGGCAGCTCGAGCTTGCCGGTCCGGAGCCGGTTCTCGAGGGCCATGCGGACGGTGCGCTCGACATGGGAGCCCTCGGTCGCGGGGCGCCCGGTCGTCGACGAGGCGTCGCGATCGGAATGGGAGGAGGACGGGAACACGTTCGTCCGCTGATTCGACGCGGAGGGGCTCGCGACTGAACGCCAGCCCGGAGTCGATCCGTCCCGGTGGGGTGCCTCGGGCTAGCCCCGGCCGTCGTTCGCGGCCGTGGGTCGTGCGGGCTTCCGCAGGGCCTCGACGGCGGTCCGGAACATCGGGCTCCAGGCCGCCCGGCCGCGGCGCGCGGCGCTCCAGCCGACCAGCAGGGCCTCGGCCTCGCACCACGCCTCCTCCGCGGGGCTGCCCCCCACCGGCACGACCCGGTAGGCCTGGGTCATCGAGCTCGTCCCGAGATGCGTCGTCCAGACCTCGACCTCGACGTCGACTCCGCCCCGCCCGGGCCGCAGGAAGCGCACGTTGCACTGTCCCAGCACGAACGGGAAGTGGTTCGCCTCCATGAGCCCCGTGGCGTGGAACATCGTGAAGCGCGCCTCTTCGAAGAGCGTGTGATAGACGGCGTTGTTGAGCACTTCCTGGTTGTCCTCGTCGGACCAGCGCGTGCGCAGTCGTACGCGACAGTGAGGCGCTTCGTCGGGAACGCGCGGGGCGGGCATGTGCTGCTCGGCGCCCTGGTTCGAATCGGACTGGGTCATGACTCGCGGAGGGGATCGGGAACGAGGAGAGGAGGAGTCGCCGGCCGCAGGATGACCAGCCGGATACCGATGAAGATGGCCACGGCCGCGACCAGGATACCGGGTCCGAGGCTCTCGCCGAGCAACATCACGCCCGTGGCGCCCGCGATCAAGGGCTGCAGGTACACGTAGACGGCCGTGGTCGAGGCGGAGACCTTCGAGAGCGCGTAGGTGTTCAGCACGTACCCGACCACGGTCGGGAACAAGAGGATCAGGCCCAGCGCGACCCAGGCGCGCGCCTGGACCTCCTGCGGCACGAAGGCAGCGTCCCGCGTGATGAAGGGCACGGTCCAGGTCGAGAGGGCGTACACCCAGGCGATCAGGACGAGCGGGGGCATCCGCTGCGCCAGGGGCCTCGAGACCACGAGGTACATCGAGTAGGAGAGCGCGTTGGTCGCGATCAAGAGGTTCCCGACGAGGTACGGACGCGAGAGGTCGGGCTCCTTCTGAAGCAGCAGGTAGGTCGTCCCCGAGAACGCGATCAGGATCCCGAGACCGCGCACGCCGGAGAAGCGCTCCTGGCGCGCGATCCACGCCACGAGGAACGTGTAGACCGGAATCAGCGGCATCAGGAGTCCGGCGTTCACCGCCGTGGACCGGGAGAGGCCCTCCAGGAAGAGCACCTGGTTCAGCACGACGCCGAGCACCGCGCACAGCAGGAGGCGCGGGAACTCGCGGCGCGCGGGCAGGGCCTCGCGGCCGTGGACGGCGAAGGCGATGGCCAGCAGCGCGGCCGCGCCGACCAGGACGCGCCAGCCGGCGATCGCGGCGGGGTCGAAGGCCTCGAAGGCCCACTTCGCGAGCAGCGGGAACGTCCCGAAGCAGAGCTGGACGAACACGAGCGCCACGTGGCCGCGCGTGCGCTCACGGGCCGGATCGCTGCGCATCTTCGCGTCGCCACGGGGAGAGACCATCCGGGCACGGTAGCGCGACGTCGGGCGCCCCGTACACTGCTGCCGTGAATCCGCTCCCCTGGTTCTTCGACCCTCCGCAGGCGCGCGCATGGATCCTCGAGCCGGTCTGAACGACGGCGAGGGCCCCGAGCCCTGGCCGCGCCTCTCGACCGAGCGCGGTCCGAGCCTCTTCATCTGCCGCGTGCGCTTCGACGTGCTCGAGAACCCGCGCACCCGCGAGGCCATGCGGCGCACGGTGCTCGAGTTCCCGAGCTGGGTGAACGTCGTGGCGCTGACGCCCGAGCGCCGACTGGTCGTCGTGAGGCAGTTCCGCTTCGGGATCGACGGCGTGACGACCGAGGTCCCCGGGGGGGTCGTCGACGCGGGAGAGGACCACGGCGACGCGGCCCGGCGCGAGCTGCGCGAGGAGTCCGGCTACACGGCGGAGCGCTGGACGTACCTCGGGTCCGTCCTCCCGAATCCGGCCATCCAGGACAACCTGTGCCACCACTGGCTCGCCGAGGACGCGCGCTGCACCGAGTCCCAGGACCTCGACAGCGGCGAGGACATCGTCGTCGCGACGCTGAGCGAGGCCGAGGTCCGCGCGTGCATCCGCGCCGGCGACCTGCGCCACGCGCTGGTGCTGACGGCCCTCGCCGAGGTCTTCGACCTGACCGGGCTGCGCTCCGGGGACCGCACGGAGGCGCGACCGTGACGCGCCTCGCGGCCCCGTTCGCCGCGTGGCTGCTGGCGCTCACGGGAGCGCCCGCGCAGGACGCGAGCGCACCGGCCGCGACGCAGGCGCCGGGCACCGTCTGGGTCGTCGGGGACGCGTTCGAGTTCCCCGCGGCCCCCGCGTCCTTCGCAGCGCCGTGCTTCGAGGTGGAGGTGCGCGGAGCACCGGCCGCTTCCGGGCCGGGCCGCGACGACGAGGCCGCCGTCGCGCCGGATGCGCGCGGTCCGTGCGCCGGAACGGACCTCCGCGTGCTCTTGCGGCGCGGCGAACCCGCGGACGCGATCGACTCGTACGAGCTCGAACGGGACGCGCACTCGGCCCGCACGTTCTACCTGCACGGCTCCCCGTCGGTCGTCGACTGGTACGAGTGCCTCGCGCCGAGCGGCGAGAGTCGCCTGCTGCGCGGACTGCGCCGCGCGCACGCGGGGGGCGCGACGCTGGTCGGCCGCGGTCGCGCCGGAGCGCTGCTCGGCGCCTGGGTCGCCGCGGAGTTCGACGAGCTCGAACGCATCGAGCGCAACCCGCGACGCGCCGAGCAGACTCGCCTCGTGGCCGGACTCGCCGCGTTCGACTGGGGAATGCTCGAGGCCGGCGAGGGCGCGAGCCTCGCGCGCGCCGTGAACCAGTGCGTCGAGGAGCGCCTGCGCTGGGCCGCGTTCGTCGAGCCCGGCGCGGGCCTCGAGATCGACCTCGCGTCCGAGCGGGCCACGGCCCACGGCGAGGGCGCGGTGTGGATCCTCGACCTGCGCCGCGCGCGCCGCATGCGCTCGGGACTGCGCGGAGTGCTCCTCACGGTCCTGGGCGCGGGGGACGCGTGGGACCGCTCCGGTCGCGCGGCCCCCACGACCGACGCGCCCGGCGAGGCGCGCCGGGGCAAGGACTCACCCCGATCGGGGCGAGCGGCCCGCGCGGAGCGAGCGGTCGACGACGCCCTGGAGGCCGCCCGCTGGCGGGAGGCCCTGCGGGCGCTGCGGGGCGGCTCCGCCGCTCAGACCCTGCTCTCGCGCGACGGAAGCGCGGTCGTGACCTTCCGCGTGGACGCTCGCACGCAGCTCGTCGAGGCGAGCCGCGCGACGGAGGTTCTCGTGGACGTCCAGCGATTCGAGCTTCCGCGGTGACCCGGGATCGCGAGGGAACTAGCACCCTGCGTACCCGGCTCGACCGGGTCCCCCCCGACTCGGAGCCCCCCCTGGGGCAAAGCGCACGGTGTGTCTAGAATGGGGTCGGCCCGGGGAAGGCCAGGCCCTGCTCATGACACCCGAACCGAACGAATCGCTGTCCGAGGACGAACGGGATTTCGTCGCCGACCTGCGCGCGCTGAAAGACGAGGCGTGGATGATCCTGCACCTC
>CAYGPA010000449.1:0-4708 GCA_964351535.1 uncultured Planctomycetaceae bacterium | reverse complement strand
TTCCGCCGCACCCCGCAGGGCCTCGCCGACGCGCGCCTCTTCGACCTGCGCGAGGATCCCGGGGAGCTGCGCGACCTGGCCGACGACCCGGCGCACGCGGCGCGGCTCCGCGAGCTCGCGCGCCGCTACGCGGAGTTCCGCGAGTCGACGCGCGAGGATGATCGGCGCCACGCCGCGAAGCCCGCCGGCAAGGTGCAGCGCCACGACGCCGAGCTGCTCGACGCGCTGGGCTACGCCGGCGACGAGTAGGCCGCGACCGGACGCGGTCCGCGGGGTGCGGGCCGCGGCGAGCCGGCATCCCTGCCGGCACCCTCACGGATCCCGGTCCGGCCCGAGCGAGTCAGTCCTCGGCGGACCGCTCCAGCGCGTACAGCGCCATCCACGGCCCGGGTCGCCGCACGGTCCACAGGCCGACCAGCGGGAAGTCCATCTCCGTGGGCAGCAGCGCCTCGGCCGTCGCGCGCTCGCCGCGCGAGGGGTCGAGGACGTGCTGGGTCTCGCCGCGCTGGGCGAGGTACTGCAGCGGCGGCGAGCGCCCGTCGCCGGGTCGGCGGTCGACCAGCAGCAGGTGCGTCACGCCCAGGTTGCGCAGGACCTCGGCGGGCTCGGAGCCGTGGCGGCGGGCGGCCTCGCGCACGCGATAGCCGCCGCGCTCGGGATGGCCCTCGAACAGGTCCTCGAGCGGAAGCGCGTCGACTCCCGCGGGCACGGGGGCGCCGGCGGCCAGCAGGTCCAGGCGGTGGCGCTCGCGCGTGCGCAGGTCGCGCAGGCTCGACAGGCGCTCGAGGGCGCCGCGGTCGAGGTCGACCTGCGGACCGTAGTGGTCGATGCCGACGCGCGCCCCGCCGCGCAGGTCGGCGAGCAGCTTCTCGGCCACGGCGCGCGTGTCGCGCCGCGTCAGGAGCCAGTCGAGGCGCAGCGCCTGCACCAGCGGCAAGCAGAGCAGCGTCGAGGCCAGCCAGGCGCCCCAGCGCTTCTTGACGAGCCGCTCGACCCCCAGGCCCGCGGGGATCGCGAGCAGCACGACGAGCGGCAGCACGTAGCGCACGTGGTCGTTGGGATAGGGCAGGAAGACCGCCGCGAACGCGAGTCCGAAGACCGCCGCGGCGCGCGTGTTCCAGCTGGCGAGCGCGGGCCCGATGCCGAGCAGCGCGAAGAGGCACAGGCTCGGGTCGTAGCCGAAGAGCGACGACGCGAGGTGCTTCAGGCTCGCGAGCGAGAAGCCGAAGCGCGCGGCCTGCCCCCCCACCGCGAACTGGCCCTCGAGGTCCCCGGCGCGCACGGCCGCGTCCGGTCCCACGTCGGTGAACAGGTAGTACGAGTTGCCGACGAGCGCGACGACCAGGAAACAGACGAAGCACGCCAGACCGTCGCGCAGGCGGCGCAGGAGCTGCTCGCCCGACCAGCCGCGCGCGGACGAGAGCCAGGCCACGAATGGGATGCCCGCCATGGCGAGACCCGCCTGGTGGCAGCCGACCGACAGCCCGACGCAGGCCCCCGACGCGACCAGCCAGCGCGCGCGCCGCTCGCGGCGGTAGAGCTCCGCCGGCCAGGCCGCCAGCGCGCCGAAGAAGAGCATCGGGATCCACGGTCGCTCCTGGACGGAGAAGTGGACGTGCAGGAGGCTGGTCGCCACGAGCCAGGCCGCGGCCCAGGCCCCGAGGCGCAGGCCGGCCACGCGCGCGGTGCGGAACACGACCAGCGGCGTCAGCGCGCCCAGCAGCGCCACGAGGACGCGCGCGGGCAGCCAGACGGTCTCGGGGTGCTCCATGACGCGGTGCCCGTACTCCCCCGCTCCGGCCCAGGAGCCGTCGGCGCGCCCCACCGCGTACTGCGCAGCGTAGACCGGCAGCAGCATGTACGGCACGACGTACGGATAGGTCGAGTACTTGCCGACCGGCGGAGCGAGGTCCTTGTCGCGCGCCATGCCCAGCGCGTTGCGCACCATGTGCGTGTCGGGCACGTAGCCGCGCGGCAGCCCGTGCTGGACGGCCGAGAGCCGCAGGAAGAGCGGCACGACGAGCAGCAGGAGCAGCGCGTACGTGCGCCGCAGCTGGGGGCTCGCCCGTCCCTCCTCCTCGTGGGGGTCCGCCGCTGCAGGAAGCGGAGAACGGTGGTCATGTACGCCCGGTCGCGCGGGCGCCTGGGGCCGGTCGGTCACGCGTCGGGGTCGACCTCGAAGCGCTGCAGGAAGTCGTCGGTCTTCTCGACGTCCTCCAGCTTGGTGATGAGCAGCTCCATGGCCTCGATGAAGTGCATGCGGGTCAGCACGCGGCGCAGCGTCTGGATGCGGCGCAGGCGCTGCATGCCGAAGAGCTTCTCTTCCTTGCGCGTCCCGGAGCGCTCGACGTCGAGCGCCGGGAAGATGCGCCGGTCGGCGAGCTTGCGCGACAGCACGAGCTCCATGTTGCCGGTGCCCTTGAACTCCTCGAAGATCACCTGGTCCATGCGGCTGCCGGTCTCGATCAGCGTCGTGCCGAGGATCGTCAGGCTGCCGGCCTTCTCCGTGTTGCGCGCGGAGCCGAAGAACTGCTTGGGACGCTCCATCGCACGCGTGTCCAGGCCGCCGGAGAGCGTGCGCCCCGTGCCGCCGGCCACGTTGTTGTAGGCGCGGGCGAGGCGCGTGATGGAGTCGAGCAGCAGGACGACGTCCTCGCCGAGCTCCACGAGGCGCTGGCAGCGCGCCCACACGGCCTCCGCGAGCTGGACGTGGTTCTCTTGCGCTTCGTCGTTGGTGCTGACGAACACCTGGCCGCTGGTGGTGCGGCGCCACTCGGTCGCCTCCTCGGGCCGCTCGTCGACGAGCAGCACCATGAGGTGCACATCCGGGTAGGTCGTCTCCATCCCCTTGGCGATCTGCTGCATGAGGATGGTCTTGCCGGAGCGCGGCGGCGCGACGATCAGACCGCGCGTGCCGCGACCGATCGGGCACAGCACGTCGACGATGCGCATCGAAACCTCGCGCGTCGAGTCCCCGAGCATGTAGTGGAAGTCGGGGTCGATGCTCGTGAGGTTCTTGAACGTCGGGACGCCGGCCGCCTCGCGCGGGTTGCGGCCGTCGATCTCGAGGATCTCGACGAGCTGGCGCTTGCCGCCGCCGGCCTGGAAGCGGCCCTTGACGATCGCGCCGGCGCGCAGCTTGTGGCGCTGCACCATGCGCAGCGGCACGGCGACGTCGTGCTTCGGGCTGGGGAGGTACTGGCGCTCGAGGTCGCGCAGGGTTCCGCCGCCCTTCTTCGACACCATGAACATGCCCTCGACCTCACCGGAGGCGGGCGCGGCACCGCGGCTGCGGCTGCCCTGCTGCGCGCCCTGGGCGCCATGTCCACCTCGGTCGGGTCGCTCGGGTCGATCCCCGCGGTCGCCGCGGTCGCCGCGGTCGCGGCGTCCGCGCCGGCGGCGGCGCGAGCGCCCCTCGGTCTGCCGGCGGTCGTCCGCCACGGTCGAGGAGCGCGGGCCATCCTCGGCCGGCCCGGAACCGTCGGACGCGGTGCCGTTGCGGGACGCCGGTCGGTCGGCGACATCGCCCTCCTGCCGGCGGCCGCGCCGGCGCGAGCGACGCCCGCGCCTCTCGGCGTCCTGGCCGCGGGGACCGTCGCGGGTCGCCCCGTCGGACCTGGGGTCGGCGTCCTTCCGCGGGGCCCGCTCCTGCTGGCCGGGCCCGGGACGGTTCTCGGTCCGGCTCTCGGAGCGGACCGCTTCCGCGGGCTCCGCGCGGACCTCTTTGGAGCGCTCGGGCCGCGCCTCGGGGGCCGCATCGCCGTCCCGCTTCCTGGTCGTGGACTTCTTCTTCGCCGCCGACTTGGTCGTCTTCTTGCGCGGACGGCGCGAGCCGAGACGCGACTGGACCTCCCCCGTGGCGGGGTCGCCGATCGCCCCGAAGGGCAACGAGTCGGTGCTGGCGGGGTTGCTGGAAACTCGGGGCAGTTGGCTCGTCTCCTGGTGGCCCGCAGGGAGCGGGCGGGATGGTTCCCGTCGTGCTGCGTCGGCGAGAGCCTGCGCGCCGCTTCCCGACCCGTTCGCGAGGCGATCGAGTCTGTTGCGGACCGCGGACCCCCGTGTGCCGGGCGCCGTGGACGACGGGAACTGCCGAGGGGCTCCGGTGGAACGGAGCCGCCGGCCTCGTTTCGAGGCCGAACCCGGCCGGGTTCAAAGGGCGTTCGAACGCGGCGTCCGAACGTGTTCTCGGTGCGGCCCTCGCGGATCGAGAGCAGCGGGAGCGGAAGACGGGTCGTGCGAGGCTCGTGACGCAGCGGAGGCTGCGGATGGACCGGGCGCTGCTGAGCGGTTCAGGCTCCCGGATGGGCCGGGGGGAAGTGTCCGCCCGGGCGCTGGTTCCTCACGCGGGGTGTCTTCTACCCATGTATCACAAAGCAGGGGACCCCGAAGGGCTTTTTCGGCCTGAGAACCGCGTCCGGAGCCGAGGGGCCTGGTTCGGGCTCTCTGTTCGTCCGGACGGAGCGCCGCGGCGCGGTCGGCTCGCGATCGCTGCACGAAGAACGAGGGCAGGTGATCATCGACCCGAAGGGCTCTTCAGCTGGATACAACCGGGCGTGGATGCAACCGGGCGCAGAGCGCGGATCGATTCCCGCCGGGCGTCGGGCCCGGCAGGTCGTCGAGCGTAGCGGTTCCGAGCGGTCGGCTCCGGTTGGACCGGGAGCCGTCTGAGAGGGTGGTCGGGGTGAGAGGATTTGAACCTCCGACCTCT
>CAYGPA010000448.1:0-4710 GCA_964351535.1 uncultured Planctomycetaceae bacterium | reverse complement strand
CGTGCGAGCGTGCGAGCCGGTCGTGTCGCAGCCCGCTCGCGCGGGCGGCGCCGGAGCGGAACCGATCAGGCGAAGACCGGTTCGGCAATGGAGGGCTCGCGGTTCTTGAACCGCATGTAGTTCGGAAAGAACGAGAGCTCGACCTTGCCGGTCGGTCCGTTGCGGTGCTTGGAGATCAGCACCTCGGCGAGGTTCGTGTTCTCCTCGGTCCGGTACTTCTCGTAGTACTCCGGTCGGTAGAGGAGCATCACGACGTCGGCGTCCTGCTCGATCGAACCGGACTCGCGCAGGTCGGCGAGCTGGGGGCGCGGCGGGTCGCGCGACTCCACGGCGCGCGAGAGCTGCGCCAGGGCGATCACCGGGATCTCCATCTCGCGCGCCAGGGCCTTCAGCGAGCGCGAGATGCTCGAGATCTCGATCTGCCGACTCTCGGCCTTGGGGTGGGACATGAGCTGCAGGTAGTCCACGACCACGAGGTCGAGCCCGTACTGCGCCTGGATGCGCCGCGCGCGTCCCCGCATGCCCATCACCGACAGGCCGGGCGTGTCGTCGATGAAGATCTTCGTGCTGCGCAGCTCGTCGGCGGCGTCGGTCAGGATCGCGTAGTCCTCGTCGGGGATGCGACCGGTGCGCAGCTTGTGCGCGTCGACCTCGGCGCGCGAGCACAGCATGCGCGCGGCGATCTGCTGCTTGCCCATCTCCAGGCTGAAGAGCAGCACCGTCGGCTTGCGGTCGAGCCACTCGGGCTGCGAGGTCGCCGCGTGCTCGAGGATGTTCAGCGCCAGCGCCGTCTTCCCCATCGAGGGTCGCGCCGCGAGGATGATCAGGTCGCCGGCGTTCAGCCCGCAGAGCTTCTCGTTCAGGTCGAAGTAGCCCGTCTCGAGCCCGGTCAGTCCCTTGCGGTGGGACTGCGCGTCGATGCGGCGGAACGTGTCCTCGAGCACCGTCGTGATCGGGTCGACCGAGCCCATGTCCGTCGAGTGCGACACGGAGAAGATGCGGTGCTCGCTGGCGTCGAGCAGCTTGCGGACGGACTCGCTGTCGGGGCGGGTGTCCTTGGCCTCGCGGATGATCTCGGTGGCCTCGGAGATCAGGCGGCGCAGCGTACCGCTGTCGGCCACGAGCTTCGCGTGGTGCACGACGTGCGCCGCGGAGGTCACGCACTGCGCGAGCTCCAGCAGGTACTCGCTGCCTCCCACGGTCTGGAAGTCGCCGGAGCCGTTCAGCGCCTCGCCCACGCTGACGAAGTCGACCGGCACGTCCGCGTCGACCATGTCGAGCAGCGCCTGGTAGAGCGCGCGGTGCCGCCGCGTGAAGAAGTCGTCGGCGCGCAGGATCTCCGAGACCTCGCTGATGCGCTCGGAGTCGAGCAGCAACGCGCCGAGCACGGCGCGTTCCGCGTCGACGTTCATCGGCGCGCCCTCGATCCTGTTTTCGCTTTCCATCGTCTCCCCCGGCTCTCTCTCGGCACCTCGAACTGCGGCGGCGCCAGGTCGAGGAGAATACTCGGCCCGGGTGCCGGCGGAAAGGCGCGGAACGCGCAGAAGGCCCTCGCGCGTCGGGCCGTGCGATGCACCAACGACTTGCGCGCGCCGCCCGGATGCCCGGGCGACGCGCGCTGGATTTTTCTGGCTCGCGACCGGATGGACTCGCATCCGGCCCGGTCGCGGGAGGCCTACTCGGCGGCGGCCTCGACGGTCAGGGTCACCACGGCCTCGAACTCCCCGTGGACGTGGATCGGCACCTTGTGCTCGCCCACGGTCTTGATGGGGCCTTCCAGGCGGATGTGGCGCTCGTCGACCGTGTGGCCGGCGGCCGCGAGCAGCTCGACGACGCGAGCGGCGTGGACCGAGCCGTACAGGTGTCCCTGCTCGTCCGCGCGCTCGGTGGCGGAGAGGACGACCGCGTTCAGGAGCTCGACGCGTGCGGCGTGCTCCTTGTTGCGCTCCGCCTCCTCGATCTCCATCCGCGCGCGACGGCGCTCCATGATGGCCCGGTTCTCGGGCGTCGCCGCCGTGGCCAGGCTGCGCGGCAGCAGGTAGTTGCGGGCGTAGCCGGGCGCGACGCGCACGACGTCTCCGCAGCGGCCGAGCTTGTCGATGTCCTCGCGCAGGAGGATCTCGGTGGTCTTCATCGTGTTCTTCTCCGGAGAGTCCGCGGCCTAGCCGACGAACGGAAGGAGCGCGAGGTGACGCGCACGCTTCACGGCCTGCTTGAGGAGCCGCTGCCGCTTCGTGGAGAAGGCGGTCCGGCGGCGCGAGAAGATCTGGCCCTGCGGATTCAGGTGCTTCGACAGGTAGTCGAGGTCCTTGAAGTCGATCCGAGCGGGGCCGGTCTGGGGGTTGGCGTTCTCCGCCGGGGATTTGAATTCGGGCATGGTCTAGCTCTCCTTCGGCGCTTCGCTGGCCACTGCGGTCGCGGACTCGGCAGGCGCCTCGGACGCGGGAGCCTTCTCCCCGTCCTCCTTCGCCTCGGCGGGCTCGGGCTCGTCGGCCTTCGCCTCGGCGGGCTCGGCTTCGTCGGCCTTCTTCTCGTCAGCTTTCTCTTCAGCTTTCTCTTCGGCGGGCTTCTCCGCGGCCTCGGGCTCCGGCTCCGGCTCGGGCTTCTGCTCGACGTCCGGCGGCGGCTCGGGAACGAGGAAGTCGCCCGCGAGCTCGGCCTTGGAGAGCTCCTCCTCGCCTTCGGGGAGCTCCTCCGCCGCGAGGATCAGGTAGCGCAACACGCGCTCGTCCAGCTCCAGGTCGCGGTTGATCATCGTGATCGCGTCCCCCGGCGCTTCGAAGAACGAGAGCAGGTAGGTGGCGCGGTTCTTCCCGCGGATCGGGTACGCGAGCTTGCGCTCGTCCCAGCGCCGCGCGGTGCGCAGGGTCGCGCCGTGCTTCTCGAGGATCCCGGTGGCGATGCCCTTCGCGTCGGCCCAACCGGCCCGCACGGCATCGTTGTCCAGGACGAACATCGCTTCATAGAGACTCATTCGCTTGGTCTTCCTGTTTCTCCCCGCTTCCGGCGGGGCCTTCGTGCGGGCTCGTCTCCGGAGAGGAGGAACCCTGGTTCCAGCGGCTGTGAAACCGCGTCATGCACTTCTCGATGTCTCCCCAGAGCATCCAGTGCATCAGCGCCTCCCCGGCCTCGGCCAGGGCGATGTCGATGACGGGTTGCTCCTCGGGAGAGAATCGCGAGAGCACGTGACGCACCGCGTCGGTTGCCGGCGGTCCGATCCCCACGCGGAGGCGCGGGAAGCGATCGGTGCCGAGCGAGTCGATGATGGATTGCAGCCCCTTCTGACCACCGCTGCCTCCGCCGGGGCGCAGGCGCAGCCGACCCGGCGGTAGGTCCATGTCGTCGACCACCACCAGGACGTCGGCCGGCGGGACGCCGGCCCAGCGCATCAGGGGTTCCACCACGTCGCCGGAACGGTTCATCCAGGTCGCGGGCTTCACCAGCAGAGCGTCGGGCGCGTGCAGACGCGCCCAGGTGAAGTCGTCGGGCCCGGAGTAGTCCTCCAGCGAAGCGGCGGGTTCAAAGATCAGACCTTCGTGACGCACGAGACGTTCGAGAACCAGGAACCCGGCGTTGTGCCGGGTCCCCTCGTACTCGGAGCCGGGGTTGCCGAGGCCGATGACGAGTCGAGGCACCGTGCGATTTCGAAGGGGGAAAGAGTCTAAGGACGTGGCGCCGGAGGTCAACGGGGCGCCGACGAACGGTCGGCGCCCCTCTCGATCTCGGGCCGCGGGGGCCTACTCCGGCGCGGAGGCCGTGCCCTCGGTGTCGGTGCCCTCGGCGGCCTCGCCGGTCTCCTCTTCCTCGCCGCGCGGGGCCTGGACGTTGGCGACCAGGGTGTCGGCCTCGGTGACGAGCTCGACGCCCTCCGGCAGCTTCAGGTCCGAGGCGTGGATCGCGGCACCGGGCTCCAGGCCCTCGACGTCGACCTCGAGGGAGTCGGGGATCTCGCTCGGGATGCAGCGGATCTCGACGTGCGTGACCATGTGGTTCAGCAGGCCGCCCTTGGGCGAACCGGTGAAGACGATCTCGACCTCGGATTCGGTCTTCTGGCCCTTCACGACGCGACGGAACTCGACGTGGTTCAGGTGGTCGCCGAACACGTCCCACTGGAGCTCGGTGACGAGCGCCATCTCCATCTTGCCCTCGATCTCGATCTCGTACACGTGCGTGTGACGCCGACGGGCGTTCATGAACTCGTGCGCGTCGATGGTCAGGTTCAGGGGAAGTTCGTGCGGGTCCATCGAGAGCGTGACCGGGATGCGGCCGTCGGCGCGTTCCTTGCGCGCGGTACGGCTACCGACCTTCTCTCGCTTCTGTGACTTCAAGACGATGCTCATCGAAGTTCAACCTTTCGATTGGGTCTCGGATCCGTCCGGGCGGACGCCGGCGGGTGAACGGGACTCGGGCAGCTCGTCGAAGAGCGAGCTCACCGAGCGACAGTGGTGAATGTTGTAGATGGCCTGGGCCAGCAGCGGGGCGACGGACACGACCTCGACCTTCTCGGGGGCGTGCTCGGGCAGCGGAACCGTGTCGGTGACCAGGAGCTTGTCGAGCGGCGCGGCGTCGAGGCGCTGCTTGGCGGGACCGCAGAACACGCCGTGCGAGACGGCGATCACGATGCGCTGCGCCCCCTCGCTGCGCACGATGCTCCCGGCCTCGGAGATCGAGCCGCCGGGCGGGAACATGGCGTCCCCCAGGATGTCGTTC
>CAYGPA010000447.1:2851-4747 GCA_964351535.1 uncultured Planctomycetaceae bacterium | reverse complement strand
GCGACTGACGACGTCCTTCGGGTAGCCGACGTAGGACGCGACGGTCTCGCGCACGCCGTTGCTCGCGGTCACCGAGGTGCGCGAAGTCCCGAGGTCGATGCCGAGATACAGCACCCCCTGGTCCTTCTTGACCTCGGAGACTGCCTCCTGGGTGCCGCCTACTTCCGTGTTTTCGCCGGCGAAGGTCTCTCCGAGATCCTCGGGGGCGACCGAACTCGAATCGCTCATCTCTTGCTCCAAAAGCCTCTGGGGTTCCTCAAATGCCATCCACTCCGGCCGAAAGGGTTCGAACCGAACCTGACTTCCGCCGGTTATCGACTGCCCGCGAGCTGAGACTTCAGCTCCATGTTCGCCTCGAAGAGGATCTGCAGCATTTCGCGCTTCGACTCGGCGCTCTCCGCGTCGTCGGCCAGACCCTGTACGTTGCGGTAGATCGACGCGAGCCCGTCGTCCACGCCCTTCATCGCCGCGATGCGCTTCAGCTCGGCCTCGGTCACCTCGAGCGACTGCGAGAGCTTGGCGATGCGCCGCTCGAACTGCTGGACCTTGTCCTGGTGGTCGTCGACCTTCGAGTCGAGCAGCTTCTGACGCTCCTGCTGCATGCCCATCAGAGCCAGCGAGGTCACCTGCTCCTGGATCGCCGCGAGCTCGGGGTTCTGCGCCACGAGCTGCGCGAACATGTCCGCGATCTGCTGCGCGACGGCCTGGTCCTGGACCATGCCCTCGGCGCGCGTCTCCTGCGCCAGCCGCGCCTGCTGCTCCGCGAAGCTCTCGCGCCGGACGGCGAGGGCTTCCTGCATGACCTCCATCTCCTTCCCCAGCTTGTCGCGCTCCTTCATCAGGTGCCGACGAGCCGCCATCACGTCCTTCAGGAACGCGCTCTGCGGCACCCCGCGGATGGCCTTGGAGGAGTTCTTCAGCCGCGCGACGATGCCCTGGCGCGCCGCGCTGGTGATCTTGCGCAAGAGCGCCGGATCGATGCCCTCGAGGTTCGCCCCGACGGCCTCGAGCACGGCCTGGTCGATCGAGCTGAACAGGTTGTTCTTGTCGACCAGGTTCAGCTTCTGACCCTGCTTGCGCACGAGCGACTTGAGGTCGGGTGCTGCCTTGCCCTGCGGGGCCGGAGTCGAGCCGGTTTCCATGGTCGGTGCGAGGAGGGGGTTGCGGTTCGGAAGCGCGCGGACCGTTCCGCTGTCCTCTCCGTTCGCGCCGTCATCGTCCGGCCGAGAGCGGCATCTTGACCGCATTCCCGGTTCCTCGACCGCACCCTGGCCCCGCCTCGCGCGGGACCCGGGCGAGCCGCGCCGCTCGCCCTCAGCGGGGGCGGCGCTTCAGCGCGTAGAACACCCGCCCGACCCACTCGTGCAGGGCCAGGTGCGTCTCCCGCAGGGCCTTGGAAGAGGGCAAGACTTCCGTCAGGTGGACGCGCGAGCCGGGGCGGAACCCCGTCGGCGCGGCCACCGGCTCGAGCCCCGCCGCCTCGAACGCCGCCACGGCCCGGGGCATGTGCCACACGTGCGTGACCACGTAGACGCGCCGGATCCCGTCCGCGGCCAGCAGCTCGCGCGCGTTGGCCGCGTTCTCCCAGGTGTTCGCGGCGTGCGGCTCGACCCACCGCACGGGGACGCCGAACTCCTCCTCGAGTGTCTGCCGCAACATCTGCCCCACCGCCCGCACCCCGTCCAGCCGTCCGCCGGTCACGACCAGCGGGAGGCCCGTCCGCCGGTGCAGCCAGGCGCCGTACCGCGCGCGCTGCAGCGAGAGCTCGCCGAGCGTCGGCTCGCCGTACTCCGGTGCGCGCCGCTCGATGTCGCCGCCGAGCACGACGATCGCCTCCACGGCCCCGTCGGCGCGCTCGGGAGACCACGCGGGGTGCACCTCGAGGCTGCGCATGAG
>CAYGPA010000447.1:0-2751 GCA_964351535.1 uncultured Planctomycetaceae bacterium | reverse complement strand
CCCCCGGGCCGTGATACAAGGAGCGGGCCCATCCGGGCTGAGGGAACCCGGGGACTCGCTGCCGTGTACGCGGTTGCGGGTCCCCGGCTTCGTGTCGCCCCCGCGCTTCGATCGCCCGAGGAACGCACGCCCGGCTCGGGGGTGCGAACAGAACGCGCGCACCGCGCGCCGAGGATGAGCGCATGTCCGCAGACCCCGCCGCGATCGAGACGGAGCCCGCGTCCGACCCGACGCCGGTTCCGATCGTTCGACTGCCCGTCGACGAGCCGCTGGACGAACCGACCGCAGCCGAGGACGAGCGCGCGCCGGCGCGCGCCTGGCCGTGGATGCTGCTCGTGCTCCTCGTCGCCGTGGCCGCACGCGCCTGGGGCATGGATCAGGTCGCCCCCGACGCTGCCGGTATCGAGCAGGCGGCCCTGGCGCGCAACCTGGGCACCGGCGCGGGAGCGATCCTGCACCCGCGCGTCGACTGGGGCGGCGCGGGCTCCGGCGAGGTGCAGACGGGTCTGCCGCTCCACGCGTGGACGCTCGCGCAGCTCGCCCGCGCGACCGGCCGCAGCGTCGTCGAGCTCGGCCCGGCGCTGAACCTGGCCGTCTTCGCGCTGACGGCGCTCGCGCTCTTCGCGCTCGTCCGGCGCCTCTTCGATCCGGCCGCAGGTGCGTTCGCCGTCCTGGCGCTCGCGCTCGCGCCCCTCGGCTTCGAGCTGTCGCGCTCGCTGCGCGCCGAGCCGCTCCACCTCCTCGCCGCGGTGACGACCCTGAGCGCCTTCGCGAGCTGGACCCGCGGCGGGCGCGCCTGGGCGGGCGTCCTGGCGCTCGTCGCCTTCGCCACCGCGCTGTCGATGCACCTCGCCCACGTCGCGCTCGCCCTGCCGCTGCTGGCGCTCGCGGCGCAGCGCCACGGCTGGAGGCTCGTCGCGCGGCCCGCGCTGTGGCTCTTCGCCCTGCTCGCGCTCGGCTCCGCCGCGGCCTGGCACGCGTGGGCCTTCCGCCTGGGCCGCGAGGGCGGCAACGTGCTCGCGGGCTTCGAGCTCCCCGCCCGTCTCGGCGCGTTTCCGTGGGGAGACGCGCGCTGGCTCCAGCTGCTGCAGACCACGGGCACCGACCTGGTCCACGCCCTGACCACCGCGCCCGGGTTGCTGCTCCTCGGTGTCGGGGTGCTGTCCTGCCTGCTCGCGCGGCGCGGCCTGGTCCTCCTGACCTGGCTCCTGGGAGTCGCCCTCTGTGTCGCCCTCGTCCCGCGCACGGACGCGCGACTCGGCGTCTCCGAGCTCCTGCCCCTGATGATCGTCGCCACCGCGTCCATCGGTCAGGCAGCCAGCGAGCTGCTGCGCTCCGGCGTCCTGTCGCGCCCCGCCCTCGCGCTGCTGTTCGCCGCGACGACGCTCGCCGCGGTCCTCGAGGTGCGCGCCGGAGCGCCGATCGACACCGCACCGCGCGAGGCCTTCGCCGCCCGCCTCGCGGAGCGGACGCCCGCGGAGCAGCTCGTCGTCGTGGTCGCCGAACCCGACGCGCAGAGCGCCCGCCTGCCCGGGCGTCACACGCTGGCCGACGGCACCCGCACGATCGGCGATCCGCGCGACCTCTACCGCGCGCAGCGTCGCGGCTGGACGCTCGCCCCCGATCAACTGACGCCGACCCGCCTGGACGAGCTCACGGCCGCGGGTGCCGGCTCCCTCGCGATCTGGCACGAGTCGGAGGGGCTCTCCGACGCCCTGGCGACCGTCCTAGGACCGCTGGGACCGCCGCTCGAGACCGGGCCGGGCTGGACGATCGTCGCGCTGCAGCCGCCGGGGGTGAGTCCGGCGCGGGTGCCGGCGCTGGATCGGCCGGAGGAGGGTGCGGCGCCTGCCGACAGCCTCGAGGCCGATTTCTGACCCGACGGGACTGACTGGGTTCCGTGTGGGCGGTCCCGCGGGAGGCCCCTGCGATCGCCCACGCCCTGCGCTGCGCCCGCTCTCGGCCCGTCCTCGGAGACGCGGAGCCGAGCGCTTCCCCTGCGCAGGACCCCGGCGGCTCCAAACTACTGCGGATCCAGCACTTCCGATCCGCTCGGGACCCGGTTCCAACACTCAACCCAGTCCGTCCAGAATGGAGACCCTCGGCGCGGGCCCCCACCCCCCGACGGTTTCCGCCAACTTCGCGTTGCGCCCCGGCGCCTCCCGACCAGAGCGGTTGGATGCGAAACGAAACGACCCGAGAGCTCTTCCTGCGCTTCCGCGATCGCGGCGATCTCGCGGCCCTGGCGGCCGTGTTCGACCGTACGGCGCGGGATCTGAGCCGGCTCGCCAGGGCGCTCGCGCCCGAGGCGAGCGCGGCGGACGACCTGCTGCAGACGACGTACCTGAAGGCCATCGAGTCGGCCGCGCGCTTCGACGAGGCGCAGCGGCTGGAGCCCTGGCTGGCGGGGATCCTCGCGAACGAGGCGCGCAACGTGCGTCGTCGCGAGCGTCGCGGTGCCGGCGTGCTCGAGGAGGAGCCCGCCGTCGACGCCGATCCGCTGGGTTCGGCCGCCGGCGCGGAGGTCGCGCACCTGGTCGACGACGCGCTGACGAAGCTGCCGCCGCGCTATCGCGAGGTCCTCGAGCCCCACCTGCGTGGAGGTCGGTCGGGCCGCGAGATCGCGCGGGAGCTCGGGCGCTCGCCGGGCACGGTGCGCATGCAGCTCTCCCGCGCGCTGGGTCGCCTGCGCGCGGCGCTGCCGCCGAGCTTCGCGACGGGCGCGCTGGTCGCGTGGCTCTCGCCGCGCAG
>CAYGPA010000446.1:0-4769 GCA_964351535.1 uncultured Planctomycetaceae bacterium | reverse complement strand
GCGTCCGCTTCGCTCACGTACCTGGGCGGGAGCTTCCGGGCCGGTCCGATCTGGTCCAGGCGGAGCTCCGCCGGCAGGGTCTCGAGGAGCTCGGGCCAGCCCTCCGGCTCCGTGCCGTACCAGAAGTAGCGGCTCGTGCTCCAGCCCACGTCGCCGTCCTCCGGGATGTACTGGCACACCAGGATGCGCTGTCCCGCGAAGGCGCTGCGCAGGTTGCCCTGGACGAGCTTGTAGCGGTCCTTCTGCCGGTAGCTGGCGGCCAGGTCCCAGGCCGCGGAGTCGGCGGTGTCGACGTAGACCCGCTCCAGCGCTCCGGCTCCGGAGGGCCGCTCGGTGAGCAGCTCCACGAAGTCCTCCGGCAGCGTGTCCTTGTACCCCCGCGACCCGTCGTGGCGGAACGGCTGGTCGAAGGCGTACAGCCCCAGCGGGTCGGCGAGGGTCAGCTCGTCGATCACGCGGCGCACGGCCTGCTGGACGCCGGGCGGGACGAGCTCCGCGCGACGCGCGTCGCCGATGCGAGGCAGGTAGACCATCGCGGCTCCGCCGGGCGCCTGCTTCCATTTCTCGAGCCACTCGACGGGGATGTCGCTCGCGCCGGCGAGCGCCATGGCGATCTTGTTCGAGACGTCCTCGACGACCTCCGCCGGCAGCGGTGTCCGCTGGCGCGTTCGCAGGAACTTCGCCACCAGGTCCGCGTCCTCGTGACGCGCCTGGCCCGCGCGGCCGCCACCGGTTCCCAGGTCCGCCAGGAACTCCTGGATCGCGCGCTGCTGGATCTCTTCGGTCCGCTCCCCCGCGCCCGACGCGCTGGCGAAGCTCGGAAACGTGACGTCCACGAAGGAGGCCCCCGCCACGCGCACGTACCGACCCTTCAGCACGGCGACGGCGTCGCGCTCGAGGATGCTGGTGCGCGCGGTCAGCACCCCGCCGCCCTTCAACCGGTTGCCCGCGTCGTAGCGGTCGAAGAACATCTCGGCCAGCAGGTCCGGCTCTCCGCGGAGGCCGGTCGCGAAGCCGCTGGCCGCCAGCGCGCGCGTCCAGTTCGACCGGTAGCGCTCGTCCCAGGGCCGGAGCTCGCCGAACCCCGGCACCGCGTCGAGCGCCGGCCCGAGCTTGCTCGAGCTCGCGCGAAACGAGGCGTTCCATTCGTCGAAGCGCAGGCTCGACTGCGCCAGGTCGCCGATCCACGGCCCCCAGACGCCGGGCCCCTCGGGAGCCCTCGACGCCAGCCCGGGCAGCTTGTCGAACAGCTTGCGCACCGCGTCCTTCATGGCCAGCGCCAGGTCGTCCCGTCCGGGCGCGTCCGGCCACATGCGCGTGTGGATCGTGTCCGCGACCACCAGCGGCACATGGTGTACCCGGCCGGCGCGCAGCACGCGCGCCGGCAACATGAGCTTCACGGTCGTTTGCAGGTAGTGCGCGCCCTCGCTGCCCGTCGACCGGCCGCCCATGCTGAAGTCGAAGCTCGTGCTGCCGAGCATCAACGTCAGCTTCAGCATCGCCGCCGAGTCCGGGTTCGTGTGCCGGCCCGCGGCGATGACGGCCTCGACGCCGGCTCCGAGCATCTCTCGCGGGTCCTCGAACAGGTCCGCCGCGGGCTGGTTGCGCGCGACGGACAGCTTGACGGTCTCACTGCGCTCCAGGACCTGGGCCGCCGTCAGGCGCTCGGCTCCCAGCACGGCCTCGCTCCAGATCGGGAGCACGAACTCCGGGTCCGGATGCGGCCAGGGCTCGAGGCCGCCGAGGTAGGCCCCGGTCTTCTCGATCTCGATCGCCTGCCGCTCGAACTCGCGCCCCAGCTCCTCGGCGGACTTCTTCAGGTCGTCCAGCGTGGTCCCGCCGTCCTCCTGCGGGTGCGCGGGCGAGGCGACGGAGACCAGCGCGAGCGCGAGCGCGACCAGGGAGATGAGTGCGGTTCGGAGGCTCATGGTCGAGCCATTCTAGTCCGCCGACCCCGGGCCGCGAGACCCGGGCGAACCTCGTGCGCCTGGAGTCCCTGTCGACTCGTCCAGAGTGCGCTCAGGGCGCCGGCGCGTCCGGGGCGGGGACGATCTTCACGTCGTCGCCGCAGATCTCGAGGTGGAAGCGCGCGATCTCCTCGTCGTCGAACTCGTCCCACCCCTTGCAGGTCTGGAACTCGCCCTCGCCGAGCTGCACGTCGCAGGCGAGTCCCTCACCCTGCACGTACTGGCGCGCGAGCTGCCAGCGGTCGGCGAGGTCCTCCATCTCGTCGCGCGAGAGGTGTGGGCGCGAGCGGGTGATCTGCGGGTACTGCGCCTTCAGCTCGTGCAGCTTCCACTGCGCGAAACCCCGGCAGAAGAGCCCCTTCGCCTTGGCTACGTGGCAGACCGAGTGCTCGTCCCCCGAGAGCTCCTCCAGGGTGCGGCGCAGGTCGTCGATGGCTTCCTTGCGTGTGCACGTTTTCATGGTTGGCCGCGGGGCCGCGACGATCGCAGCTCCCGCAGGCTCCACTATCCGCCCGCGGGCCCCGGGCGGGGCAAGGCACATGGGCGCAGCCGGGGGGGGCTTTCTGCGTAACCGCGGCGCGGCGGGCAGGAGAATTCCGCCTCCGGATGCGCACAGGTCCGGATGGGGGAATCCTCGCGGGTCCTCCAGGATCGAGCCTCGACCGGATCCGATCCCAGGCACTGACATCGAGGCCGAGCTGTGACGGACGAGAGCTGGAAATCCAAGCGGGAGGCGATCCTGCTGGAGCACAAGGAGATTCGCGCGATGGTCCGCGGGCTCGAGACCGAGCTCGAGCTGCTCCTCGACCATCCCGCCCGGACGGGGGACTCCTGGAAGCTGCCCGAGCTGGTCAAGGCACTGCGTGCTCGGTTCGAGAGTCACTTCCAGCTCGAGGAGAACGGCGGGCTCCTGGGGGCCGGCGCGGAGCACTACGACGCCGAGATGCTGGGCGAGATCGCCGTCCTCGTCGAGGAGCATCGCACCTTCGAGCGCACGCTCGACCGCATCCTCGGCGAGCTCGGGTTCAACTTCGTTCCGTCCCCCAGCGTGCAGGCCTGCTTCGACGGCGACCTGCGCGGGCTGATCTCGAGCTTCTCCGTGCACGAGGCCTGCGAGAAATCGCTGCTGGACCGGTTGCTCTCCCGAGCCGAGGGGCAGCAGTCCAATCGCTCGGGCTCGCGCCCTTCCTGACGGCCGGCGCGGATCCGCCGGATCTCGACGGGAGATACGGCCTTCGGCTACTGGTCCGAGCCGCCGGACGGGAGTTCCATTCTTGGGTCGACGGAATTGCCGTCCGAGCCGAGCGGAAGGGAAGCACGGAATGAAGAAGCGGAACACGTTCCTGGGGTTGGGGGCCGGGGTGGTCCTCGCGTTGGGGCTGCTCTTCTGGACCCACGTCGGGCGCGAGGCCCAGTTCCTCATGGGCGGGGGGCTGGTGAACCTCGGGTATCGCATGCAGGACCACCTGGAGCGGTACGACTTCGAGCACTCCGAGGACATCTCGCCCGAGGAAATCTGGCGGGAGATCCTGAAGCAGAACGCCCTCGCAGCCTCCGTGCGGTCCAGGTTCCCGCGGACGGCGCGGCATCCCCTGGTGGCGGTCGTCGCGTGCATGGACGGGCGGATCGACACGAGCGAGATGGTGGGCGACACGCGCACGTACTACTACGTCCTGCGCTCCGCGGGCTCCGTCCTGTCGGAGCGGGAGCAGGAGATGCTGCAGCTGGCGGTCGAGAACGGCGTCAAGCTGGTGGTCTGGACCAAGCACTCGGACTGCGCGGCCGAGAACGTGGCTTCCACGCCCGAGCTGCGCGAGCGGTTCCCCGCGCTGGCGGCGGCCGTGGACGAGCGCGATGCGCGCTTCGAGGAGTTCCTGGCCCGCCCGGCGATCGCCGCGCGGATCGAGGCCGGTGAGCTCGCGGTGAAGGTCGTCGACGTCGACACCCTGACCGATCGCATCCTGCCGCACGAAGAGACCGAAGGCTGATCCGGCAACCGGGCCCCCTGCACGCGAGCAGGTGGCGTCCAGAAGGCGGGCTCTGTCGTCGCGGCCTGCGAAGCGCCGTGCGGGCCGCGGCCTTCGCGAGCTCCGTCGTGATTTGCATGTTCACGACAGCGTCGACCAGCGAAGATCTGCGCCCGATATTCCACGACGCTACAGGATTCCCGCCATGCCCCGTACACCTCTCCTTCTGCTCCTCCTCACGGCTTGCACGGCCGCTCTCACCGCCTGCGCAGCCCATCACGTCGGCCCGACGAAGGGTCCGGAGGAATTCGACAGGACCGTGCTGCCGATTCAGGCGCCGCCTGTTCCGAAGTACACGGAGCTGGATGCGCGCGACGTCGAGCCCCCGGAGCGCTTCGAAGTGCGCGCTCCCGAGGGAGCCCCGAACGTGCTCATCGTGCTGATCGATGACGTCGGCTTCGGGGCGCCGAGCACCTTCGGGGGGCCCATCCAGACGCCCGTCTTCGACCGCGTGGCCAGCGAGGGCCTGCGCTACAACAACTTCCACACCACCTCCCTGTGCTCGCCGACGCGCAACGCGCTGAAGACCGGCCGCAACCACCACACGACGAACACCGGCTCGATCATGGAGTCGTCGACGGGCTACCCCGGCAACACAGGCCAGGTCCCCAACACGGTCGCTCCCCTGGCGGAGATGCTGCGCCTGAACGGCTACAGCACGGGCGCATTCGGCAAGTGGCACGAGACCGCGGCCTGGGAAACCAGCGTCTCGGGCCCCTTCGACCGCTGGCCGACGCACCAGGGCTTCGACAAGTTCTACGGCTTCATCGGCGGC
>CAYGPA010000445.1:0-4785 GCA_964351535.1 uncultured Planctomycetaceae bacterium | reverse complement strand
AGCGCGACCCAGGCGCCGAAGCTGTAGCCCACGAGCAGCGCGGGCCGCGCGAGCCGCTGCGTGCGCCGCAGGGCCTCGTCGCCGTCCTCCAGCGCCAGGCCGAAGTCGCCGCGCCGCTCGGCCTCGGCCCACAGCTCGTAGCGCGGCGCGCCGGCGTGGGCCTCGCTGGCTCCGACGCCGCGGTAGTTGAAGCGCACGGCGGCCAGGCCACCGTGCGCGCACGCCTCTGCCAGGGCGCGCTGAACGTTGTTCTCGAGGTCGCCGCCGAGCAGCGGGTGCGGGCCGTAGAGGAGCGCGGCGCGGCGCGAACCCGTGACGGGCTCGGAGGCGCGGCTCGTGACGGCGAGCTCCAGGCGCTCACCGGGGCGGCGCGGCGGCCGACGCAGCTCGAGGAGCTCCTCCATCAGTAGAGCCCCCGCTCGACCTCGGCGGCGACCACCGGACGCGGGTCGCGCACGCCGCGCTCGGCCCACCCCGGCTCGAGGCTGCGCGCGTCGGCCGCGAGGACCTCGGCGCGATCGCGCTCGACGGCGTTGGGCAGGAAGAAGGACTCGTCGAAGCGGTTGAACACCACGCGACCGCGCTTCCCGACCTCGACGTCCCGGTCCAGGTGCACCTCGTCGCCGGAGTCCTCTACGACGCGCACCAGCGGTCCGTCGCGGCGCGGGAAGTAGTCGAGGTGGAGCTCGCCGCCCTCCCGGGCCGGCTCGCGGACCTCCATGAGCACGCCGAAGGAGGAGTTGCCGTAGCCCGGCAGCACGACGGCGTTCGGGAAGTGTGCGCGGATCGCCGCGTACGCCTCGGGCTCGATCGCCATGCCGCCGAGGTGCACGCCGCGGATCGCCGCGCGCTCGTGCGCGGACAGCTCGCCCGCCAGCGCACGGGCGACCGGCGGCGTCGTGAACAGCACGTCCGCGCGCTCCCGCCCGAGGACGTCGAGCGCCTGGTCGAGCACGTGCTCGAGGTAGAGCCGCTCCCCCAGCGAGCCCGGCGCCTGCGCGCGCGCCCAGCGCGGGTCGAAGTCGACGCTGAACGGCTCCAGCCCGCCCAGCAGGCGCGCGAACAGCGCCGCCGCGCGGCCGATGACGTGCGGGCCGGAGGGACCGATGAAGAGCCAGGTACCCGCGACCGGGAACCCGCGCGCGCGCGCGGCGGCGACGAACGGCTCGCCGAAGGACGCGCGGAACTCGGAGCTCGTGAAGACGCAGCGCACCGGCCGCCCGGTCGTCCCGCCGGTCTCCGACAGGACGAGGTCCCGGCGCAGCGCCCACACCGGGCGCGGAACCAGCTCCTCGAGCGGCCGCTCCGCCCAGGCGCCGCGATCCAGCGGGCCGAAGGCCGCGAGGTCCGTGACGGTGCGCACGTCGGCCCGCACGTCGAACCCGAGCTCGCGCTGGCGCTCCAGCCAGTAGGGCGAACCCGTGCGCGGGTCGAAGTGCGCGGCGAGGGAACGGTGCAGCCGTTCGAGCGTGGGATCGGTCAGGAGCATCGGGGCCTCGTGGAGAGCAGCGCGGGCAGCACGAGCAGGTCGCAAACCAGCGCGAAGAGCGACGTGACGGCCACGAGCACGCCGAAGTGGAACGTCGGCCGGAACGGGGCGGCGGCGAACGCGGAGAAGCCCGCGGCCACGGCCAGCGAGCTGAAGAGGATCGGGCGGCCGACGTGGCCCAGCGCGGTCTCGACGGCTTCCGCGGTCCGCCCGGCGCGCACGTAGTGCTCGAGGAAGTGGATCGTGTCGTCGACGACGAGGCCCAGGGCGATGCTGGCGACGGTCACGGTGGCGACGTCGAGCGGCACGCCGAGAAAGCCCATGGCCCCCAGCGTGGCGAACACGGGCAGGACGTTCGGCACGAGCGACAGGAGCCCCACGCCCACGGACCGGAAGGCGACGGCCAGCAGCGCCGTGACGAGTCCGATCGAGGCGCCGAACGAGCGCACGGTCGAGACCAGCAGCAGCGCCTGCATGCGGATCAGGATCGGCATGGAGCCCGTGACGCGCGCGTCGACCCCGGCGGGCGCCGCCGCGGCCACCTCGTCCTCGATGCGCCGCACGAGCCGGTCGCTCTCCTCGATGGAGGTCGTGCGCGCCGCGACCGTCCAGCGCACGTCGGCGCGGCCGTCGTGCAGGCGCAGGTGGCCGGGCCACGTCGCGGGCGAGTCCGTCGGCGACGTCGGACCGAAGAGGCCCGTGACGTCGGGCTCCGCGCGGACGCCGTCGGCGAGCACGGCCGCACCGGCGATCGCGGCGGGCGCGAACACCTGCGCCGCGGGTCCGGAGAACCAGATCTCGATCGGGGTCAGCCCGAGGATGCGCTCCTCGAGCGTGTGCGTGGCCGCGAGCAGCGGGTGGCTGGACGGGAAGAACGAGAGGATGTCCGACTCGACGCGCAGGCGCGCGACGCCGACGCTGCCGAGCAACAGGACGCCGGCCGCCGAGGCGAGGATCGCGGCTCGCCAGCGCGGAGTCCGCACGAAGCGCGCCAGGGCCGGCGCTCCGGCCCACTCGGCCTGTTCGGCCCCCTCGAACGGAATGCGACCGTGCGCCCGACTCCCGCGGCCCGTGCCGAGACAAGTCGCGAGACCGGGCAGCACCAGGAACACGAGAGCGAAGTTCACGAGCACGCCCAGCGCTCCGAAGAGCCCCAGGTCGCGCAGCGGCGGCAGCGGCGCGAGGGCCAGCGCCGCGAGGCCGACGGCCGTCGTCGCCGCCGTGAAGAGGCACGGGCGCAGCGTCTCGGCCAGCGCCGCGCGCCACGCCTGCGCGTCGGAGCAGGTCGCGAGCCGACGCGCCCGAGCGTCGAGCACGTGCAGGGAGGTGACCGTTCCGAGCACGAGCAGCAGCGCCGGCAGGCTGGACACCACCATGTTCATCGGCCGACCGGCGAGCGCCAGCGCGCCGAGGGTCCACGCGGTCGACATCCCCGCGAGGAGCATCACCGCGACGACGACGCGCAGGTCGCGCAGCGCGAGCAGCAGCACGAGCGCGACGACGGCGGCCACGACGGGGAACAGCCCGCCGAACGAGCGCCGCGAGCCCACGTCGAGGTAGTGGTTGATCGCCTCGGGGCCGGCGACGTGCAGCGCGCCCGGCGCCTGCGCGCGCAGGTCCTCGATGGCGGCGAACAGCGCCTCGCGCGCGCCGCGTTCCAGGCCCGCGCGCGGGTGGACGAACCAGGCCGCAGCGCGGCGGTCGCTCGCGATCAGGAACGGCGCGGCCTCCGAGGGCGTCGCCTGATCGTCGGCGAACGGCCCCAGCACGCGATCGACGCCGGGCAGCCCGGCGAGGTCGCCCTGCAGCGCGGCGAGCGCGCGGGACCCGGCGGGGTCGTCGGCGTCCACCCCGTCGCAGCCGACGACGAAGAACGCGTCGGGCCCGAAGGTCGCGCGGAATTCCCGGTACAGCTCGAGCGAGGCGTCTCCGCGCGGGAGCCAGGCGTCGATCTCGTTGTCGACGCGCAGGCGCGCCGCGGCGACGGCCGCGAAGGCCGCCGTCAGCAGCGCGGCGACGAGGAGCGTCGCGCGCGGCCGACCCGCGACGCCCTGCGCCAGACGCACGAGGCGCTCAACCATTCCGCAGCAGCTCCCGGACCTTGCCCAGACCGATGCGCTTGGCCGCGAAGCCGATGCGCTCGGAGACGATGCGCGTGAAGCCCTTCTCGAACACGGCGTCGAGGGCGCGCGGGATGCGCTCGAGGTCCTCGCGCGTCGCCACCAGCGCGGGGTAGACGCGCAGGACGTTCGGATCGTTCAGGAGGAACGAGGCCACGAGGTCGTGGTCCTGGAGCAGCTCGGCGCCGATCATCCCGGGCACCAGGCCCTCGACCAGGCCGTCGAGTCCGCCGAGGCCGAACGTGCCGAGCAGGCCGCCGAGCGGCAGCGGCTGCAGCTCGAGCCCCAGCATCAGACCGGTGCCGCGCACGCTCTTCACCATGCGCGGGTGGCGCTCGAGGAGGCGCTCGAGCTCGCCGCGCAGCCACGCGCCGTTCTCCGCGGCGCGCGCGGCGAAGTTCTCGTCCAGCATGACCTGCAGCGCCTCGATCGCGACCGCCGACGAGCGCGAGCGCCCGCCGAAGGTCGACGTGTGCACGAGGCACTCGCGCACGCGGCCGTAGGCCTCCGCCTGGATCGCGGAGCGCGTGATCGTCGCGCCGATCGCCGCGACCCCGCCGCCCAGCGACTTGGCGATGCAGAGCACGTCCGGAACCACGCCCTCCGCCTCGCAGCGGAACACCGTGCCGGTGCGGCCGATGCCCGTCTGGATCTCGTCGAGGATCAGCAGCGCTCCGTGCGCGCGGCAGAGCTCCGCGGCGCGCGCCAGGTAGCCCGTCGGCGGGACGACGACGCCGCCCTCGCCCTGGATGGGCTCCAGCACGAGGCCCGCGATGCGCTGCTCGGTGTCGGCCGTGAAGACGGCCTCCAGCGCGCGTGCGTCGCCGAAGGGCACCATCGGCCAGTCCTCGAAGCGCCGCACGAAGGCGCGGTACTTCTCGCGTCCGGTGATCGACAGCGTGCCGAGCGTCTTGCCGTGCAGCGAGTTCGCGGCGTAGACGAAGCGGTCGCGCCGGCCGCGGAAGCGGCGCATCGCGAGCTTCAGCGCGCCCTCGACCGACTCGGTGCCCGAGTTGCAGAGGAAGACCGTGTCCAGGTCGCCCGGCGCGAGCGCGGCCAGGTTGTGCGCGAGCGCGGCCGCGTACGGCGAGGGAAACTCCTTGCAGAGGTCGACGTCCCCGCGCTCGTCGAACCAGCGCGCGGCGCGCACGACGCGCGGGTGGTTGTGGCCGTGGT
>CAYGPA010000444.1:0-4790 GCA_964351535.1 uncultured Planctomycetaceae bacterium | reverse complement strand
GCCGAACGCGTGCGCTGCCACGGTGGGCTCTTCGTCGGCGCGCAGAGCGCCGAGGTGTTCGGGGACCACGGCGCGGGCCCGAACCACGTCCTGCCCACCGGCGGCGGTGCGCCCTTCCCTGCGGAGGTCGCAGGCCGCAGGATCTCGTGACGCAGCCCCATGCAGCCCCCCGAAGAGATCCACTTCGCCCGGAAGGACCGCCCGCTGCGCCGCGACGTGGGCCGGCTCGGCGCGCTCCTCGGTGAGCTCCTGCGCGAGCTGGCTCCGCAGGGCGTGTTCGAGACCGTCGAGGCCGCGCGGCTCCTCGCGCGTCGCCGGCGGCGCGGCGCGGACGACGCGGAGACCGACCTCGCCGCGCTGCTGGGCGCGTTGTCGCCCGCGCGCGCGCTCGAGGTCGTGCGGGCCTTCAGCGCGTACTTCGGCGTGGTCAACACGGCCGAGCAGGTGCACCGCCTGCGCCGCGGCATCGACTACCTGCGCGCGGGCGAGGCCCAGCCGGGCGGCCTGCGCGCGGCCGCGCAGGCGCTGGCGCGCCGCGGCACGACGGTCGCGGAGGTGCGCTCCGCGCTGGGCTCGCTGCTCGTCGAGCCCGTCTTCACCGCCCACCCGACGGAGTCCGTGCGCCGCACGCTGCTGAAGAAGGACCAGCGCCTCGCGCGCGCCCTGGTGGAGCGCTTCCAGGGCGAGGCGCTCGACCCCGTGGCGCGCGCGAAGATCGACGAGCGCATCGCGCTCGAGATCGCCGCCGCGTGGCAGACCGAGGAGCAGCTGCCCGGCCGCCCCACCGTGGCCGAGGAGGTCGAGCACGTGCTCTTCTTCCTCTCCGACGTGCTCTACAGCGTGGTCCCGTCGCTGCACGAGGAGCTGGAGCGCGCGCTCGCGCTGGCCTACGGCGAACCCATCGCCGTGGAGCGGCCGGTGGTTCGCTTCGCCTCGTGGGTCGGCGGCGACATGGACGGCAACCCGAACGTCGGCGCCGACACGATCCGCGCCACGCTGGCGCGCCACGCCGAGCTCGCGCTGCGCCGCTACCGCGAGGAGCTGCGCGGCCTGCACGAGCACCTGTCGCAGTCGGCGACGCGGGTGAAGGTCGACGAGGCGCTGCTGGAGCGGATCCGCCACTACGCGCGGCGCCTTCCCGACGCCTTCGCCGCCGTGCCCGCGCAGATCGCGGACATGCCCTACCGGCAGTTCCTGTGGCTCCTCGACGCGCGGCTCTCGCGCAAGGGCACCGACGACGCGGAGGGCTACGGGCCGCCCGAGGAGTTCCGGGCCGACCTCGAGCTCGTCGCGCAGAGCCTCGCGCGCAACGACGGCTCGCGCGCCGGACTGGCCCTCGTGCGCCGCGCGCTGGTGCGCGTCGACGTCTTCGGCTTCCACCTCGCGACGCTGGACGTGCGGCAGGACGCGGAGGTGCATCGGCGCGTGGCCGGGCGCCTGCTGGGCGACCCGGACTTCGCGCAGCGCACCTCGCAGGAGCGCACGGCGCGCATCGCGGCCGCGCTGGCGGACGGCGCCGCGCTCGCGGCCCCCGCGGACGCGGACGACGAGACCCGGCGCACGCTGGAGGTGTTCCGCGCGCTGGCCGAGGCGCGCGAGCGCTATGGCGAGCGCGCGCTCGGGCCCTACATCATCTCGATGGCCAAGGGGCCGGACGACGCGCTGGCCGTGCTGTTGCTGGCGCGCGCCGGCGGCTGCGCGGAGAAGGACGGACGCGTGCCGCTCGACGTCGCGCCGCTCTTCGAGACCGTCGACGACCTCGAGGCCGGCCCGGACGTGCTGCGCGCGCTGGCGGAGGACCCGACGTACGCCGCGCACCTCGCGGCGCGCGGCTCGCGTCAGCTCGTGATGCTGGGCTACTCGGACAGCAACAAGGACGGCGGCATCGCGGCCTCGCGCGTCGCGCTGGACCGCGCGCAGGAGCGCCTGGTGGCCGCGACGCGCGAGCTGGACCTCGCGCTGACGCTGTTCCACGGCCGCGGCGGATCGATCAGCCGCGGGGGGTCGAAGCCGCGGGCCGGCATCCTGGCCGCGCCTCCCGGTGCGCTGGGCGGCCACGCGCGCGCCACGGAGCAGGGCGAGATCATCGGCTCCAAGTTCGGCCTGCGCGGCATCGCGTCGCGCACGCTCGAGGTGACGCTGGGCGCGCTGCTCGAGCGCACGGCCGGCGGCGACACCGCGCGCGCGGCCACCGACGACGAGCGGGCGATCGCGCAGACGCTCTCGACGGCGAGCCGCGCCCGCTACCGCGCGCTCGTGCACGACGAGCCCGACTTCCCCGCGCTCTTCCGGGACATGACGCCACTCGACGTGATCGAGCGCCTCGACATCGGCTCGCGCCCGGCGCGGCGGCGGGCGATGCGCGGCGTGGAGGACCTGCGCGCGATCCCGTGGGTGTTCGCGTGGACGCAGTGCCGCGCCGTCCTGCCCGGCTGGTTCGGCGTGGGCTCGGGGCTCGCCGCCGCGATCGAGGTCCACGGGCTCGACTCCGTGCGCCGCGCGGCGCGCGAGTGGCCGTTCCTAGGGACGTTCCTCGCGGACGTCGAGATGGTCCTCGCCAAGAGCGACCTCGACATCGCCGCGCGCTACGCGGAGCTCGCCGGAGACGTCGGCGCGCGGCTGTTGCCGGAGATCCGCGCGGAGCACGCGCGGTCGGTCGCGGCGATCCTGGAGGTCGGCGAGTCGCGCGAGCTCCTCGAGCGCGACCCGACGCTGCAGCGCTCGATCCGCCTGCGCAATCCGTACGTCGACCCGATGAGCTTCGTGCAGGTCGACCTGCTGCGGCGCTGGCGGGCGGGCGGGCGCGAGGACGGCGAGCTCGAGCGCGTGCTGGTCCAGACCGTGCGCGGCATCGCGCGCGGCCTGCGGAACACCGGCTGAGGCGGCGACCGACGTCCGGGGTCCCGGTCACTCGCTCGGCGTCAAGGACTCCGCCCTGGAGCGCGCGTCCGCCGTCGGCTGCGCCGGCCGCGGCCGCGCGTACACCACGCCGTTCGTCGCCAGGTCGGCCACGCACTGCTCGAACTCCTCGAAGGTCAGCGGATCCGCGGGGTCGGGGTCCTTGATGTGCATGCCTTCGAGCGCCTTCTCCGCGATGTGCTGTCCGAGCGCGCGGTAGCTCTCGAACTGGTTCTCGTCGAAGGACTGGTCGGCGGTCGACTCGTGCGGGAACGTCGGGTTGCGATGCCGGTACTCCTGGATCACCTCGTCCTCGTCTCCGCTGAAGGACGACTTCAGATAGATGAGGTAGCCGGTCTCCTGCTCGAGGCCGCGCTCCTCGTCCCGCGGGTACGTGATCGTCCCGAAGGCCCAGTGGTCCGTGCTCAGGTTGGCCGTGCCCTCCTCGATCGCGTCCTGGAACCTGCGGATCCGGATCGCGTCGGGCTTCAGGTCGATCGTGGTGCCGAGATCGATGCGCGCGTAGCGGATGAGCGTCGCCATGCCGTTGAACGTGAGGAACGGGTCCGCCTCACCGTCGCCGAGGATGACGTACTTGCAGCGGCGCCGCAGGAGCTCGATGCCGGCCAGGTTCTCGATGTGACCGCCGTCCGACAGGTTGACCCACTTGTGGCGCTCGTCGAGCTTCATCAGCATCTCGCGCACGAGCGAGGAGGGTCGAACGCGCCAGCGGAACCGATCCCAGAGCCTCCTGGGAGTCGCGGGTTCCTCGCCGCGGCCCGCGTGGATCAAGAGCTGCCCCTCGCGGATCGTGTCTCCGTCCTGGACGGCGAGATGCGCGCGGCTCGCGTAGCGGTACTCCCGCTCCTGCTCCGCGCCGCTCGTCACCTTGACGATCTTCTCTCCCTCGCCGCCCGTGGCCACGGTGACCTTGCCGTCGATCTCGCTGCGCAGCCGGGTCCTGGTGCGCATGAGCGTGGTGAGGCTCGAGCCGAGGTACCCTCCCCCGGAGACGGTCGACATGTAGTCGACGTGGTCGAAGATCCCGCGGTCGTGGAGCACCTGCGCGATGCCGAGGTTGATCGTCGCCGAGCGGATACCACCCCCCGAGAAGCCGAGCCCGACCAGGGCGCGCTTCGTCGTGGGCATGCGGTTCGTCGGCTCGAGATCCGCCTGCCGGCGCACGGCGGGGTCTCGATAGGTGTTGCTCCAGCGCCTGTCGATCTCGGTCAGCTCCTGCGCGAACACGTCCTCGAAGCTCAGCCCCTGGGGCACGCGCGGAGCCTGGGGCTCCTTCGCCTTCGAGCCGTTGAGCTCTTCCTCCAGACGCCCCGGGTTCGGGAGCCAGTAGCCGAGTCGGATGTTGAGCAAGACCATGAAGCTCACCATGAGCGGGTTCGTCCCCCGCCCCATGTTGGGCGAGGCCGCGGCCGCGGAGATCGCCATGGCCGTCGCGAGGCTCATCTGCGGATGGACGCGCTCGAGCGTCTCCGTGCGGCAGTATCCCGTGCGGTCCCCGCCCACGAAGCGCTTGCTGAAGACGAAGAAGTCGCTCTTGCGATCCCGGATGGACATGTCCCTGCTGCCCTGCAAGTTGAGGGCCACGTTGACCAGGTGATACGGAGCGGTGGAGCCCGCCTCGTGGCACCCGGTCTCTCCCAGGTTGATGTCCTCCTCGATGTCGACGTCGCCCGCGTTGTCGACGCCCACGAGGTAGGCCGAGGCCAGGCGGTCGCGGTACAGCCCGTGAACGGACGTGCGGTTGATGTCCACGATCAGGCGGCAGAAGACGAAGATCTCGACGGCCAGGATCAAGACGAAGTAGTGGTTCCAGCTCTGGTCCAGGTAGTTGGCGCCGGAGTCCGGGAAGACCTGGGCGTAGACGAACCACC
>CAYGPA010000443.1:0-4800 GCA_964351535.1 uncultured Planctomycetaceae bacterium | reverse complement strand
CGCGACCTGCGCCTGGTCTACACGCCGCGCTGGAACACGTTCCGCGGCGAGACGAACCTCGAGCTCCACGTCGTGGACTTCGAGTCCGACGGCTGAGCCGTACGAAGCGGCTTCAGGCCGTCGCGGGCGGCTTCTCGTCGCCCTCGAAGTGCAGGAAGCGCGTCACGGCGAAGCCCGCGACCATCAAGGCCAGCACGATCCCGACCTGCGCGGCCGTGGGGCGGAAGTACTCGAGCTCCTCCGCGGCGAGCTTCAGGTCGCCCGCGTCCATGCCGGCGTAACGCGCGCGCACCTCCGCCAGCTCGGCGTCCTCGAACGAGAGACCGTACCTGGCCTGCACGTCCTCCACGGGCGCGCCCTCGAGCAGCATCGCGACCGACTTGCGGAACGGCTTGCGCGCGAGCTCGGCGTCGACGGGGCGCTGGAAGGGAACCAGGCCGATGACCGAGCCGAGCAGGAGCCCCAGCAGGAAGCCGTGTGACGCGCGGGGGAAGCGCACCAGCATGGCCTTGAGGACGTTGCTGAGCAGGCCGATCCCCACGGCCGCGCCGATACCGACGGGCACGATGACGCGCAGGGAGCCCGACAGGTTCTCGCGTAGCTCGCTGCTGCTGAGGCTGCCGATGACGACGTCGTACATGCCGAGGATCAGCAGGATGTAGGAACCGCTGACACCGGGCAGGATCATGCTCGACGCGGCGAAGGCACCGACGACGGCGAACACGATCTCCGTCTGCGGGATCTCCACCGTGGAGAGGCCGAAGGCCAGGAGGACCATGGTCCCGATCCCGACCCCGGCGGCGACGAACACGCGCGGCGACATCGGACTGCACAGGCCGACGAGCTGCGGAACGCCGCCGAGGGTCATGCCGACGAACAGGCTGTACATGATCCAGCGGTACTCGGTGACGAGCTGCACCATCACGCCGGAGAACCCGAACAGCGCCAGCACGAGGCCCACGCCCAGGATCCCGACGAACACGAACGTGCGCAGCGACCAGCGCAGGCTGGTCAGGTCGGCGACCGCTCCGATGAAGCGGTCGTAGAGCCCCATGGCGAGGATCATCGTCCCCCCGCTCACCCCCGGGACCAGGTTGGCGAGTCCCATGAGGAACCCTCCGAGGAGGACGCGCAGCGGCGAGGGGGGCGTGGTGTCAGCGGCAGGGTGGCTCATGGGGATTCGATGGGACTCGCGGGAAGGCGGCGCATTCTGGCCCTCCTGTCGGCTCCGAAGAAGCTCCGCCGGAGGATCTCGCGCTCCCGGGCGATCCGGCGCGGTTCATCCGCGAGACCGTGCGGTTCATCCGCGAGACCCCCGGGGGGATTCGAGGAGGACCTGGAGCCGCTGCGCTTGCCCCGACCGCCACCCGCACCCACAATCCCGCCGGAAAAGGATCGTGGAGCGACCTGCCGCGGCTCGGCACCCCCTCGCTGCCCTCGCTCGGATCCACTCCCAAGCTCCATGCACCGGCAACCGTCCCGGGATCCGCTCGCTCTCCAGGAGCCCGAGAAGCTCTCCGCGCTCGCGCGGTGCCTCTCCGGTCCCCCGTCGAAGGACGGCGTCCGGGCCGACGTGCTGGGCGTGCTCGCCGCCGAGGCGGCTCCGCTGGCCGAGGCGGACTGGCTCGTGATCGGCGCCCTCGACCCGACCTGCTCCTCCGGGCCGCGCGTCCTGGCCTCCGCGGGTGAGCTGCACCCGGGGCTCGGCGTGGGCAACCTGCTGCGGCAGACCCTGGAGCTCGTCGCGGCCCACGGACCGCTCTCCGAGGTGAACGAGGCAGGCGCGACCTTCCAGGACCTCGGTGAGCTGGCCCCCGAGGCGTTCGCCGCGGCGCCGATCGTCGACGGCGCGGGCGAGCTCGTCGGCGTCGTCGCGGCGTTCCGCCGCACGCCCTTCGAGCAGGTCGAGGTGGCGCGCGAGGTCCTCGCGCTGGTCGCGGCCCGCGCCGAGACGGAGCTGCATCGCCAGCGGGCGGACGCCTGCCTGGCTCGACGGTCGCGCAGCGCGGAGACCCACGCGAGCATCGCGATCCGCCTGCTGCACGCCACCGGCGACGGGTCGATGCGCGAGGTGCGCGAGGCGCTCGGCACGCTCGGGAAGCTGCACGGTGCGGAGCTCGCCGGCCTGCTGGTCCTCGCGGGCACCCCGCTCGGCGTCGACGAGGTGGTCGCCTGGCGCGCGTCCGACTCGGCACCGGACCTGTCCGTGCTGCAGGGTCGGCGCGCGACGGAGCTCCCCTGGTCGGAGCGCAGCTTCCAGTACGCGGAGGTCGCGCAGGGAGAGTGGGTCGGCACGCGCGCCGGCGAGGCCTTCGACGGTTCGCCGCGGCGGCTCGTGGCCGTGCCGGTCGTCACCGGGGACACGGGCGGTCGCTGGACTGCCGTCATGGTCCTCGCGCGCACCGGGCCCGCCTGGCCCGAGGCCGAGCTGCCGGAGCTGCGCATCGCGGCAGCCACGCTGGTCGGCGCGCTGCGGCGCGAGCGTCGCGACCGCCGCCGGCGCCAGCGCGTCGAGCGCCTGCGCCGCCAGGCCAGCGCCGTCGTGCGCCTCGCGCGCAGCGCCTCGCCCCCCGAGGGCACCGAGTTCGAGCACATCGCCGAGATGGCCGCCGCGACGCTGGACGTGGACCTCGCGAACATCTGGCTCTTCAACAAGAAGCGCTCGCTGCTCGTGCACCAGGCCTCCTACGTCCGTGGGTTCGGCGAGACGACGGCCGCGGACGTCCACGTCGCCGACTATCCGCACTACTTCGAGGCGCTGTTCGAGAACCGCTTCATCGACGCGGACGATGCGCGCTACGACCTGCGCACGTCGGAGTTTCGCGACTACTACGACCGCCTCGGCGTGCGCTCGACGCTCGACGCCGCGGTGCGCGTCGAGGGGCACACCGTCGGCGTCGTGTGCTTCGAGCACTGCGGGGCGATCCGCCGCTGGGAAGAGGACGAGAAGGGCTTCGCCGGCACGATCGCCGACCTCGTGGCCCTGGCCGTCGAGGAGCGCGAGCGCCGCCACGCCGCCGAGGCGCTGGCCGACCGCAACCGCGAGCTCGAGGCGCTGAACCGCATCGGCGAGATCGCGCAGGAGATCGGCCCGCTGGAGACGATCTACGGCCGCATCGTCCAGGAGGTCGCGCGCGCCACGTCCTTTCCCGTCGCGACCATCGAGTTCCTCGACGAGGCGCGCGGGAAGATCGTGTTCGAGGCGCTGACGGGTGCCTCGCCTCCCCCCGGCCAGGTGAAGGTGGAGATCGACGCCGACGCGATGCTCCCCAGCGCGCGAGCGATCGCGACCGGGGAGCAGGTCGTCCTGTCCGGGGCGGGCATGCGCCCCCCCCACGTGGAGGTCCAGGACTCGCTGGCGTTCATCCTTTGCACGCCGCTCCTGGTCCAGGGGCGCGCCATCGGCGCGATGTGCCTCGCCAGCCCCGAGGTGCCGAGCGACGTGTCCTCGGTGCGCCACCTGGGCCGCAGCGTGTCGCGCGCCGTCGCCGGCCTGATCGAGCGCCGCCGCGCGCACGAACAGGAGAAGCTGCTCGAGAAGCAGGTCGCGGAGGCCCAGCGCCTCGAGGCCGTGGCGACGCTCGCCGGCGGGATCGCCCACGACTTCAACAACCTCATGACGGGGGTCATGGGCTACACCGCGCTGCTGAAGGCCGACTCCGACCCCGACGGCGAGGTCTACCAGTCCGCCGAGATGATCGAGAGCGCCGCCGAGCGCGCGGGCGAGCTGACCCAGCAGCTCCTCTCCTACGGCCGGCGCGGCAAGAAGCGCGACATCGTGTTCGACGCGCACCGGATCGCGCGCGAGGTGACCACGCTCATCGCGCCGGCGCTGCCCCCCGGCGTGGAGCTCGCGGTCGAGCTCGCGGCGGAGACCTGCACGATCCAGGGCGACCCCGGGCAGCTCCACCAGGCCCTGATGAACCTGGTCGTGAACGCGCGCGACGCCCTGCCGCGAGGCGGGACGATCCGCGTCGCGAGCCGGCTCCTCGACGCCGCGGAGCTCGACGACCCCGAGCTGCGGACCGGGCGCTTCCTCGAGCTCAGCGTCGAGGACACGGGCTGCGGGATCGAACCCGCCGTGCTGCACCGCATCTTCGAACCGTTCTTCACGACGAAGGCGCCGGGGCAGGGCACGGGCATGGGCCTCGCGATGGTGTACGGAATCGCGGCCGACCACGGCGGCACCGTGCGGGTCGAGAGTCGGATCGGCGTCGGCACGCTGTTCCGCCTCGCCCTGCCGCTGCACGCCACCAGGAAGCTCGCGGAGCGCAGCGCGAACCCCGTGCGCGGCTCCGGACGCGTGTGGATCGCCGACGACGAGGCGATCGTGCGCGGCACCGCGTCGGAGCTGCTGCGCAGCCTCGGCTACGTCGTCGACACGTTCCCCGACGGCGTCAGCCTGATCGAGGCGTTCCGCAGGGACGGCGCGGAGGTCGACCTGGTGCTACTCGACATCGTCATGCCCGAGATGGACGGGCGTGAGACGCTGCGCGTGCTGCGGACGCTGCGAGCGGACGTGCGCGTGCTCTTGACGAGCGGCTGGGACCGCGTCGGCGCCGAGGGCGGAGCGCTGGAGGACGGCGCGCTGGGATTCCTGCCCAAGCCGTACCAGCTCGACGCGCTGGCCGACACCGTCGCGCGCGCGGTGCGCGGCGAGCGCGTCTGACCGCGCCGTCGCGGGAGGGCTGCTCCCCGTGGAGATCCTGCCGACGGCCGTCCGGGACCGACCTTCGCGGAGCTCTGGCTAGCGATCGCCGAGCAGCTGGCTGCAGGCGGCGCGCGTCTCGGTGCTGCGCA
>CAYGPA010000442.1:0-4806 GCA_964351535.1 uncultured Planctomycetaceae bacterium | reverse complement strand
TCGTGACGACGTCGGGCACGACGCCGTCCAGTCAGCTGCTCGAGGTCAAGGGCGGTGGCCTGGCGTTGATCGACGGCGACGGCGACGGCGACCTGGACCTCTTCGTCCCGAACGGCGCGACGCTCGCGGCTCCGGAGGCGGGGCCCGGCTGTCGCTACTTCGAGAACCTCGGCGGCCTGCGCTTCCGCGACGCCACCGAGGCCTCGGGCCTCGACCTGCGGCGCTGGGGCTTCGGAACCGCGGTCGGCGACGTGGACGGCGACGGCAGCGACGATCTCTTCGTCGCGTGCTTCGGCGCGGACGTGCTGTACCGCGGACTCGGCGACGGGCGCTTCGAGGACGCGACGGCCGCGGCGGGCGTCGCCGGAACCGGCTGGAGCACGGCGGGGGCGTTCGGCGACGTGGACGGCGACGGTGACCTCGACCTCTACGTCGTGCGCTACGTGGAGTTCGATCCCGCCGCACCTCCCGAGCCGACGGAGTTCCTCGGCGCGCAGGTGTTCGGCGGACCGCTCGGTCTGGCGGGCGAAGCCGACACGCTGTGGATCAACGAGGGCGACGGCACGTTCCGCGACGGGTCGGCCGAGAGCGGGATCGCCGCCGCGCCGCCGTCCTTCGGGCTCGGGGCCGTCACGCTGGACCTCGACGGCGACGGCCTGCAGGACGTCCTGGTCGGCAACGACTCGCAGGCGAACTTCGTGTTCCGGAACGAGGGCGAGGGGCGCTTCGTCGATCGCAGCGCCGCCAGCGGGCTCGGCCTGGACCAGAGCGGCTGGGGCCAGGCCACGATGGGCATCGCCATCGGCGACGTGAACGGCGACCTGCTGCCCGACGTGTTCACGACGAACTTCCAGGACGACGCCAACACGCTGCACGTCAGCGTCGGGCCGCTGCTCTACGAGGACCGCACGCGCGTGCTCGGTCTCGCGGTCGTCAGCCGGCCGTTCCTCGGCTGGGCCGCGGGGTTCTACGACTTCGACCTGGACGGCGACGAGGACCTGCTGGCCTTCGACGGGCACGTCTACCCCGAGACCGTCACCGCGGCCCACGGCTGGCGTCACCGGCAGGAGCCGCTCTTCTTCGCGCGCGACGGAGAGCGCTTCCGGCGCGTCTCCGCGCAGGAATCCGGACCGTGGCTCGACGAGGCGCACTGCGACCGCGGCGCGGCCTTCGGGGACCTCGACGGCGACGGAGACGTCGACGTGGTCGTGACGGAGCTGAACGGACCCGTGCGCGTCTTGCGCTGCGACGCACTGCCGAGCCGGGCGGCGGGCGGCTGGCTGACCGTGGCCCTCGCCGACGCGCAGGCGGGCAATCGCACCGGACTCGGAAGTCGCATCGTGCTGCGCGGCGGCGTCGCGCCCCAGGTGCGCTGGATCTTCGGCGGAGGCAGCTACCAGGCGAGTTCGGAGCAGGTGGCCCACTTCGGGCTGGGGGCCGCCTCCGGTCCGTTCGAGCTGGAGATCACCTGGCCCGACGGCGACACGCAGAAGGTCGTCGGCGTCGCGGGCGGACGGCGCGTCGTGGTCGAGCGGGAGGCCGCGCGATGAGAGCGAGTTCCTGCGCGCTGCTCGCGGCCCTCGCGATCGCCTGCGGCCCGAGCCCCACCGGTCCGGATACGACCGGCGAGGAACGGGCCGCTCCCGCCTCCGTCGACGGCGGGCCCGCGCGCACGCCGTCCGCGTCTCCGGGCGCGCAGCTCGTGGCCGACGTGCTTCCGCGCTTCCGCGTCGCGGGGCAGGGTCCGCGCCCGCCGCTCAGCGCCGGTCTGCGTCAGGCTCAGCAGCTCTTCGCCGGCGCGCGCTACGAGGAGGCCGAGCGCCAGGCCGCGGCGCTGGTCGACACGGATTCGAATCCCGGCTACGCGCGCTACCTACTCGCGGCGTCGATGCAGCAGCGCAAGCACTACGCCGAGGCGCGCCCGCACTTCGAGGCGGTGCTGCGCGGCGGGCCGAGCTTCTTCAAGGCCTACAACGCGTTCAACCTGTTCGGCTGGTGCCTCTTCCACCTCGGGGACGCCGCCGGCGCGCGCGCGGCCTTCGAGGCCCACCGCGAGTTCGAGCCGCGCTACGACGACACGCACCAGGGGCTCGGACAGGTCGCGCTGGAGCAAGGGCGTTTCGACGACGCCGAGGCGTCGTTCCGCGAGGCCGCCCGGCTCGCGCCGTCGCCGCGCGAGGCCGCCGTGGCGCACGCCTACCTCGCCGACGTCTACACCGCTCGCGACGACCCGCGGGGGGCGCGCGCCGAGCTGGAGCGGGCGCTCGAGCTGCAGCCGGACCTCCCGGAGGCGCACTTCAAGCTGTCGCGCGTCCTGGCCCGCCTGGGCGACGCCGAGGGCGCGGCGCGCCACCGCGAGCGGCACCTCGAGCTGCGCCGCGCGACCCACGGGCGCTGACAAGTTCCGTACGGGCCGAAATCCGCCGGGCGCGCGCATGGACCCGACCCCCCGGCGTATCCTGGGGACGGAGACTCCGATGAAGAAGACGACGAAGATCCTGGCGGCCCTCGGGCTGGCGCTTTTCGGAACGGTTCCCGCGGCCCAGGCCGCCTCGACGTACGCGGCGAGCCGCAGCGTGTACGAGCGCGTCGTGCGCAGTGCGCTCGAGCGCTCCCAGGCCGCGGCGCGCAGCGAGCTGGAGCTCTGGGTGGACCGCTCGCAGTGGGAGAACGCGTGGGAGGTCGCCACGGAGCACTTCCGCGTGCGCTCGAACGCGAGCGGGCAGACGGCCCGCTGGGCGGCGGACAGCCTCGAGCAGATGTGGCCGCGCTTCGAGCAGGTGCTCGGCAAGCGCATCGCCGCGGGCGCTCCCTACCTGATCCACGTGTACGCGACGATCGCGGAGTACAACACGATCGGCGACGAGCACGGTGCGCACCACTCCTCGATCTACGGCAGCTTCTTCGCCGACCAGCACCCCGAGCGCCCCGTCGCCGTGGCGCCGTCGGAGAACTGGACCCTGCTCGGCATGCAGCTGACGCACTCCGCCACGCACGCGCTGATCGAGAGCAACTACAGCGGGACGGCGCCCGCGTGGCTGTCGGAGGGACTCGCGTGCTACTTCGCGTCGTTCTGGGACTACCCTTGGTGCGCGGGCGAGCTGCAGAAGATGACCTCCCACGGTCGCTTCCCGGTCTACGTCCCGCTCGAGCGGCTGCTGTCCACCGGGCTCGACCAGTACGGGGACAACACGCACGCGCGCTTCATCGAGCTCGGGATGTGGATCCACTACCTGCTCAACTGCCGCGAGGACACGCGCACGGTGATGGACGAGGACGGCAACGTCGTCAGCTCGCCCTTCGTCGACTTCGTGCGCGCAACGCTGTCGGGCCAGGACGTCTCGAACTCGGCGATCACCCGCCTGTTCACGCAGGACCGCGAGCAGGTCGAGCAGCAGTTCATGGCGTACGACTTCTTGCAATAGGCACTCCCATGCGATCCCAGGTACTCGTCTCCGCGCTCTCCGTTCTGCTGGTCGCGGCGGTGCTCGCGGCTCCCGGTCACGCCGGGGACTTCTACGTGTCCTCGCAGTCGGGGAACAACGCGAACGACGGGCAGGCGCCGGCGACGGCCTGGCGCAGCATCACGTACGCACTCGACCACGTGCCGTTCGAGTCTCCGACCGGTCTGCACACGATTCACGTGGCTCCGGGGACCTACTCCGTCGCGAACGGCGAGACGTTCCCGCTGCGAGCGGAGACGCCGGTCGGATCCGGTGCGGCGGCGATCGAGATCGTGTCGACGGACGGTTCCAGCGCCACCACGATGACGACGAACTCGTTCGCGGTCGTCGTCGTCGCGTCGTACCTCAACATCTTCACGCTCGAGATGCGCACCTCCCGCATCCTGCGCCTGGAGGGATTTCGCATCCAGGCGGCGGAATTCGGCATCCGTGTGTCGGCCGGGGCCGACAACCTCTCGCCCCGCTTCGCCGACCTGATCCTCGAGGGCGGCACCGGCGCGGGGTTCGTGATCGAGTCGTGCGCGAGCACCGCGCTCGGCGCGTCGGGGATCATCAACGACGGGCAACTCACCGATTGCGAGGTCTCGGGGTTCGCGCTGTCGGGCATCGAGATGCGCGCCGTCGGCGATCAGACGACGTCCAGCTCGAACACGACGTTCTTCCTCGGGACGACGCTGCGCGACAACGGGGAGCACGGTCTGCTCATGGAGTCCCTGGACGGCTCCGTCACGGCGATCGTCCAGAACTGCCGGTTCACGGGCAATGCGGGCTCCGGGTGCGAGCTGAGCGACCTCAGTTTCCCGCTCGGAGGAACCACGCTGCACGCGACGCGGACGCTCTTCGCGGACAACCGCGCGAGCGGAGTCGCGCTGTCCGCGACCGGAGGCGGCTCGTTCGAGCCGCTCGCGAACCTGAGCCGCTGCACCGCGGCAGGGAACGGCCTCGCCGGCATTCTGGCCGGTCCCGGCCCCGTCGCGCTGTCCGCGGACACGTGCGTGTTCTTCTCCAACGCGACCGACGTTCAGGGCCCCTTCGACAGCCTGTCGATCGAGTACTCGGACGTCGGCACGGGAACGACCGGCGGAGCGGTGACGAACATCAGCCTGGATCCGCGGTTCGTCGATCCCGCCAGCGGCGACTACCGGCTGCAGGACGGCTCGCCGTGCGTGGACGCGGGCAACCCGGTCCTGGCCAGCGACCCCGACGGCACGACGCCGGACATGGGCGCCTTCTTCTTCGATCAGGGCGCCGTCGCGAGCTACTGCACGGGCAAGACGAACTCGCTCGGTTGCGTGCCGTTCGTCGCGTGGACGGGCTTCGCCAGCACCTCCGCGCCGCAGCC
>CAYGPA010000441.1:3650-4816 GCA_964351535.1 uncultured Planctomycetaceae bacterium | reverse complement strand
CGCGCTCCGCGGCCGGCGCGCCGAGTGCGGCGAAGCGCTCCGCGGCCTGGGGGCGCACGACCGGCGAGCCCGTCTGCGCCAGGCGCAGGTAGCGGTCGAGCGGATCCTCGTCGTCCTGCGCGAACGCCGGAGCGGCGGCCAGCGCGAGCGCGAGCACGAGGCGCGCACTCATCGGCGCCAGTCGTCCTTCTCGTAGAAGTACTCGCCCTCGAAGCGGTAGACGCTCTTCACGAAGCCGTCCTCGTGCACTTCGCCGACGGCCATCGTGCCGACGATCTCGATCCAGCCGGGCCGGTAGCCGGTGACGTCGTCCAGCAGCGTGACCTCGACGAAGTGGTGGATCTTCGTCCCGCCGCCGCAGCCGCAGGAGTCGTTGATCATGCGGAAGACGTCGGAGCCCTCGGGGGTGTCGAGCGCGACGAAGCCGCCGAGACGCACGCGTTCGCCGTCGAGCGCCTCGATGTCGTCGGGCAGCGGGCGGCCGGGCTTCCACTCGATCTCGGTCAGCTCGTAGATGCTGAGCTCCTCGAGGTCCTCGTCGTCGACGAAGCGCGGGCCGGCGACGGCCGCGGCCGCGAGCACGAGGAAGAGCGCCGCCGACTGCTGGAGCGGTCGGCGCACGAGGCGAAGGGCTTGTCGAAGGTTCACGCGCACGGATCCATGAGAGCCGCGGACCGGGGGAGTGTCAACCGGGCCCGCGTCGGTCGGACCGGCGGGAGCCGGGCGGGCTACCAGGGCTCCTCCACGGACTCGGCCTGGAGGCGGTACACGCTGGTCACGTAGCCGTATTCATCGAATTCCTCGCCCACCTCGAGGCGGCCGGTCACGACCACGGAGCCGAAGGGCAGATAATCGACGCCGCCCTTCATCAGGACGTCGACCTCGACCCACTCGTCGGGCTGGGGCAGGACGCCGAAGCAGCAGCCGGGGAGGTTGCGCGACAGGACGAAGCTCGTGACGCGGTCGTCCTCGAACTCGAGCGGCGACATGTAGCCGCGGATCGAGATCGTCTCGCCGTCGAGGTCGCGCAGCAGCGCGGGCAGGACCTCTCCGCGCGCCTCGCGCTCCGCGTCGGTTGCCTCGGGGTCGGGGGGCTCGTAGGCCACGAGCTCCAGCTCGTCGAACTGCACGACCAGGACGCCTTCCTCGTCGCGCTCGCCGACGGC
>CAYGPA010000441.1:0-3550 GCA_964351535.1 uncultured Planctomycetaceae bacterium | reverse complement strand
GGCGCCGTCGACCGGCTCGCCGAGGGGCGCCCCGATGGGGTCGCCGCGGATGTCCGCGACCGGCACGGCCTCCACGCCCCCGTCGGTGCGCACGAGCGCCCACAGGGCCGCGCTGGCGGCGAGGCCGGCGAGGGCGAGGGCTGCGAGGACGAGTTCCGGTTTCACGGGGCAGAGTTTCTCAGGTCGTCGGCGCGAGGTGCCGGGCGACGTCGGTGGCGTAGGCCTTCCATGCGGGCAGCAGGCCCGCGACGGCTCCCAGCGCGATCATCGCGAGCGGCGTGGCGAAGAGCGCGGGGTGGACGAAGAACGGGTCGAGCACGACGCCCGTCGTGCGGCGCACGAGCAGCGCGGCGCCGGCCAGCACGGCGGCGTAGACGAAGAGGCCGAGCAGGGCGCCCATGGCGGCGATCGCGGTGGACTCCAGGACGATCACGCCGAAGACCGCTCGCCGGCGTGCGCCCAGGGCGCGCAGGATCGCGAACTCGCGGCGGCGCTCGCCCATGGCGTTGTAGAGGCTCGCGAGGATCGAGCCGGCGGCGACGACGACGACGAGGTAGGCGACGAGCTCCAGCACGCGGTGCAGCCAGCCGAGCTTGTCGAAGACCTCCGCCATCGAGGCCGCGATCGGCCAGGCCAGCGTGGCCTCGCGACCTTCCTTGTTGAACAGGCTCTCGAGCTGGAATCCGGCCTGGCGCCCCTTGAACTGCAGCAGGACGGCGCTGACCTCCTTGTGCTCGGCGGGGATGGGCTGCCCCTCCGCCGCGACGAAGGCCTCGCCGGCGCCGCGCAGCACGTGGCCGCCCATGCGGAAGACGCCTTCGATCGGGATCCACACGACGCGGTCGGCGGGCGAGCTGGTCGGCTGCAGCACGCCGACGACGACGTACTCCTCGTCGTGGTCGTGCTCGCCGTGGGCTCCCAGGCGCACGCCGTGCTCGGGGTGGAAGTGTGCGCCGACCGTGAGGTCCGCGCGGCGCGCGACGCTGGCGCCGACGACGGCCTCGCGGCGGGCGGGGTCGAAGACGCGTCCGCCGGGCTGGAGTTCGAGCAGGGCCCGGCCGTCGCCGTCCTCGAGCTCGAAGCGCTCGGGCGTCGTGCCGACCACGCGGAAGCCGCGGTAGCTGTCCCCCACGGCGTAGGGAATCGCGCGCCGCACGCGCGGATCGTCGCGCACGGCCTCGAAAGTGCTCCAGGGCAGATTTCCGGGAGACGTCTCGAGGTGGAAGACGGTGTTGAGGACGAGCTGCAGCGGGCTGCCGCGCGCGCCGAGGATCGCGTCGATGCCGGTGGCGCCCGACGTGAAGGCCTCGCGCGTCTGGGCACTGATCGCGAAGACGGCCATCACGAGGCCGCTGGCGAGGGCCGTGGAGAGGGCGGTGACGACGGTCGAGAGGGCGTGCTGGTGCAGGCCGCGGCGAGCGATGCCGACGAGGACGAGGAGGCGCGCGAGCGGGCCGGCGCTGGCGCGGCCCTGCGGGCTCGACGGGCTCACGCGGGATCTCCTCGGCCGTCGCGGAACTCTGCCCCGCCTCTCCGGGCGGAGTTCCCGGCGGGGGCAGAGTTTGCTTCGGGGGCATCAACCGCGCGGGCTGCGCCCGCGCGGTTGATGTCGTCCAGCGGCACGACGCGCTCGAACGATTCGAGCGCCGCGGCGTCGTGCGTCACGACCAGGAGCGCCGCGCCGCACTCTTCGCACAGCTCGCGCGCCGTGGCGAGGGCTTCGCGCGCGCGCTCGGGGTCGAGGTTGCCGGTGGGCTCGTCCGCGAGGACGAGGCGTGGACGGTTGGCCAGGGCGCGCGCCAGGGCCACGCGCTGCTGCTGGCCGACGGAGAGCTGCGCGGGTCGGTGGTGCAGCCGGTGGCCGAGCCCCAGGCGCTCGAGCAGGGCGCGCGCGGCGGCGCGATCCGGTCCGGGGCCGAAGGCCATGCCGAGCACGACGTTCTCGAGGGCAGAGAATCCCTGCAGCAGGTGGAAGGACTGGAACACGTAGCCGAGGTTGCGCGCCCGGAGCGCGTCGCGGCGCGCCTCGCTCAGCTCGGTGAGGTCGGCGCCGTCGAACAGCACGCGCCCCTCGTCGGGCTTCAGGAGGCCCGCGATCACGTGCAGGAAGGTCGTCTTGCCGGATCCGCTGGCTCCGACGAGCGCGACGCGCTCGCCCGCGGCGACCTCGAAGCGGGGCACGTCCAGGATGCACTCCGCCTCGCCCTCGGGGTCGCGGAAGCTCTTGCGGACGTCGTGGAGCTCGAGCAGGGCCATGGGCGGCAGATCCTAGCAGCAGGTCGAAGAGCTGCTCCAGCTCGCAGGTCCGCGGCACCCGCGTCGTCGGGGTGCCTGGTGGCGTGGACGAATGGTCGACTCGGCCAGGCTTTCGGGTGCCGCACTGGAGTGGAGGACGCGGATCTGGCGCTGGAGGAATTCCATGGCGCGCAGGCCGGGAGGACTCAACTCGATTCTCGCCGCTGCCTCGACGGCTCCGCGGCGGGGCCGGGGTCCGCCGCCGCGATTCCCGGCCTGGAGGCACCTGGGCGGGACCTTCGGCCGAGGGCCGGAACCTATCGAGGGTGCGGAACGTCGAATACGATGGATTCCGGTCGCTCCGGCCTGTCACTCCCCTTCGCAGCGAGGTCCCCCCTTGAAGAGTCTCTCCCGCCCGGGACGCCACGCGTGGCTCCCGATCGTTCTCGGCGCGCTGGCGCAATCCACCGCCGCCCAGACCGACGCCGTTCCCGGCCCCGTCCGCGCCCCCGAGGCGGCCGCGACCACCGAAGTCGAAGCCCCGCGGGTGATGCAGGGCGAGACGCTCCCGATCGAGGCCATCGGCCCGTCGTGGCGCGAGGACATGGCCGCGGTCGTCGAGCGCCACAAGGCCCTCGGACCGGACTTCGCGGTCTACCCGCGCTCGCGCAACGGCGCCCAGGGCACGTGGGCCATCCCCTCGAGCGGCGCGTCCGGTCTGGCGCACTCCGGCACGAAGTACGCCACGAACAAGTGGGGCGACACCCGCATGGGCATCGCGTTCCCCGAGACCGTCGACGTCTCCGGGTTTTGGATCGCGGGCCACCAGAGCCGCGGCTCGTGGGCGCGCGGCGTGCGCGCGCACGGCTACCAGGACGGCGAGCTCGTGGCCTCGACCGAGTGGCTCGAAAGCCTCGAGGCCAACTACCAGTGGCTGGCTCTGGGCATGGACGGCGTGGACCGCATCGAGATCGAGGCGCGCGCCGCGTTCGAGGGCTCGGGCTGGTACGCGATCGACGACCTGACCTTCGAGCGCGACGGCACCGAGGTCGTGATCGACTTCGAGGACCAGCCCTTCCGCGCGAAGCTGACGGGCTCCGCCTACCGCGGCCTGACGTGGGAGACGGGCACCGGCGACTTCGCGAGCGACTCGCAGGGCGTGCACGCTCCGATCATTCCGGACACGGACGAGGTCGCGCCGCCCTCCGACGTCGAGGTCGACAACACGATCGGCGTCAGCGGGGCGATCACCGCGCCGCAGCTGCTCAGCGACTTCCGCGGCATCATCCGCGGCGACGCGGGCCAGTTCTCGTAC